>JAXDMI010000414.1:0-6121 GCA_034666145.1 Myxococcales bacterium
ACGGACCACGTCGCATCCTCCGCGACGGACCACGTCGCATCCTCCGCGACGGACCACGTCGCATCCTCCGCGACGGACCGCGTCGCATCCTCCGCGACGGAACGCGTCGCATCCTCCGCGACGGAACGCGTCGCATCCTCCGCTCCCATCACGCATACGAGCATTGTCCGGACGCGCGGACCTCGGCGTTCCGACGCCCGCACTCGTAAGCCCCGCGAGCGCGCAATCCGCCGTCGAGCGCAACGAACGCCACCACCCCGCCTCGTGCCGACGAAGATGGCGTAACGCGGCCGCCGCATCACGCGACCAGCGTGAGCCTCAGCTGCTCTGACTGCTCTGACGCGAGGGACCCATCGCACGGCCCCGCCTCGACGAGGCGTAGAGCCATCGGCGACGCGTGCTACCGCGTGCTCGTGGAGATCGTCCGTCTGCTTGTCGTCGTCCTCGCCGTGTCGTGCGTCGGCGCGGTCGAGGCGACGGCGAGCGACGATGAGCCCCGCCGCTCCGCTCCGCGCGCTTCACCTCGCTCCTAGAAATCCGTCGTGAACGAGTCCCTTCGACTACTCGGCGGCCATACCACCGCCCGCACGTTGCGATCCGCGCACGTCACGATCTTCGTCGTCATCTTCGCTTCCGCCTTCACCAGTGCGCGTGACGGAGGCCTCGTCGACTTCGGATGCTCGAACCTCACGGTCACCGTCACGCCGATCGCGCGACCCAGCTGAACGGCGGTCCTTATCGTGACTCTCGCGTTCGACGGGACGCGGCAGCCCTGCAGCACGCCGCGTATCGGACCCGTCAGCTGCGCGTCGGTGAGGTGAACCCGTTCATCGTGGACATCCAGACTCTCCGGCGTCGACAGCGCGTCGTCGTAGCTCTTCGTCGAGGGTGCCGCCGAACGCTCCGGCGCATCGACCCCCGTCACCGAAGCGATCGGAGCCGGCTCTTCCGGAACAGCGTCATGCTCCTCGGGCGCTTGCACCGGCGGCGGCGGCGGCGGTGGGGGTGCGCTCGCGCAGGCGACGAGAGTCGCCCCGACCAGCAACACCGCTCCTTGCGAGAGCCTCACGCGTCCAGCCTATCGACGGAAGCACACTGACGCACGCTCGGTGGCGACGCGCACTCTGCTACCCTCGCCGTCAAGGTGGACGAATCGCTCCGGCTTCGGGCACGGACGGCTCGCGCGGAGATCGAGACCGGCGCGCTTCGCGGTGCACCTCTCCTCGAGCTGCTCCTCTCCGTGCCGTTCATCGATCGGGACGATTGGACCAACGAGCTCCTCGGGATCGAGGCGCTGCCAGCCGACATTCCCGATCTTCCGCGCGGGTCGGTGCCCTACTTGCCCTGCGGCGTCGACGAGATCATGACGATGGTGCGCGAGGTCCCGCTCGGTGCCGATGACCACCTCGTCGATCTCGGATCGGGGCTCGGACGCGTCCTCATCCTCGCTCACCTCCTCTCCGGCGCCCGCGCGCATGGCGTCGAGATCCAGGAGCACCTCGTTCGCAGCGCGCGAGCACTGTGCGCGGAGCTCGCGCTCACCGAGGTCTCGTTCGTCCATGCCAATGCCGCCGACGCCGAGCTCGAGGGGTCGGTCTTCTTCCTCTATGCGCCCTTCGACGGCCACATGCTCGCGCGCGTCCTTCACAGCCTTGAAGACGTCGCACGACGACGGCCGATCGTCATGTGTACCGTCGGGCTGGAGCTCCGAGACGTGCGCTGGCTGGTGGCGCGGAGGACTTCGAGCGTCTCGCTGTGCGTCTACGACTCGCGCTCGTAGATCTACCTAGCCGCTCGATCGCACCCTGGCTGAGCCAACGGTTTCCCACGAGGGACTTTGTCCCAACGCCGACGCGAGCGATTCCGCTACGCTAACCCGGGGAATGGAGGCAGAGAAGATCGCGCGACGCTCTCCGACGAACGGTGACCGACTCCACGTCTTGTCGCGTGCGATGCACGCGTTTGCCGCAGAAACGGCCGCCCCGGAGCGACTCGCCGTCGCCGTCGCGAAGCATCTCGCGGAGGAGATCGGCGACGCATGCACCGTCCTCCTGCGCTCCGCCGACGGCAGCGCTCTCGACGCCATCGCGGTCGAAGGAGCTGATCCGAGCTCCGCCGGCGTCCATAGCGTGCTCGAAGTGGAGCTGCGCGTACACGGTGAGCCGATCGGGCTCCTCAGCATCTCGCGCCATCGGCCCGACTCCCCGCCCTTCGACGAAGCGGATCGCGAGCTCGCGCAGACGCTCGCCGACCACGCGGCGCTCGCCATCGCCAACGCTCGTTCGCACGTCGCCGAGCGAGCCGCACGCGCTGCCGCCGAGAGCGCCGTCGAGGCGTTGCGCATCGCGGAGGCACGGTTCAATCGCCTCTCGGAGTCGGGCATCATCGGGATCCTCGTGTCGAAGAGAGACGGGGCGATCGTCGAGGTGAACGAGCGCGTGACGTCGCTCATCGGGTACTCGCGCGCGGAGCTCCTCTCCGGTGCCGTGCGCTGGACCGACCTCACGCCGAAGGAGCTCGCGCACGTCGATCGCCGCGCAGTGGAGCAGCTCGCGTCGACCGGCGTCGCGGGTGTCCGCGAGAAAGAATACATCCACAAGGACGGCCATCACGTGCCCGTCATGGTCGGCACCGCGACGATCCCCGGCAGCGACGACCATGCCATCTCCTTCATCCTCGATCTCTCGGAGCGGAAGCGCGCAGACAAGGCCGTTGCCGAAGCCACCACCGAGCGCGCACTCGCTGCTAGGATCGGTGGGCTGCTCGACGCTGCGCCCGATGCGCTGGTCACGACGAGCCAGGACGGTCGCATCATCCTCGTCAACAGCCAGGCCGAGCGCCTCTTCGGATACGCTCGTGAAGAGCTGATCGGGCAGCCCGGCGAAATGCTGCTCGCCATGCGCTTTCGGGGAAAGTCCGACGAACGCAGCGCGTTCTACCGTGAAAACGCGAACGCGCGCTCGTTCGGCGAGGGGATCGAGATATGCGGTCTCCGGAAGGACGGCACCGAGCTCCCCATCGAGCTCAGGCTCTCGCCCACCGTCACCCCCGAAGGTGTCCTCGTCACGGCCGCGATTCGAGACGTCACCGAACGACGGAAGGCGGACGAGATCCGCGCGCGCCTCGCGGCGATCGTCGACTCGTCGCACGATGCCATCATCGGCGAGACGCTCGACGGCATCATCACGAGCTGGAACCGCGGCGCCGAGCGGCTCTTCGGTTACGCGGCGAGCGAGGCCATCGGTCGCCCGATCACGTTGCTCGTCCCCGAAGACCGGCTCGACGAGCAGACGGTGCATCTCTCGCAACTTCGCGAGGGAGAGGTTCGCGAGCTGGAGACAGTGCGCGTCCGCAAGGACGGCACGAAGATCGACGTATGGATAACGACCTCTCCGGTCCGCGACGAGCGCGGCAAGCTCATCGGAGGCTCGAAGATCGCTCGTGACGTGAGCGAGCGGAAGCGCAACGAGGGCGCGCTCCTCCTTGCGAAAGAGCAGGCGGAGATGGCGAATCGCGAGCTCGAGGCGTTCAGCTATTCCGTCGCACACGACCTCCGAGCCCCTCTCCGCGGTATGAACGGCTTCGCTCAGCTCCTCGTGACTGAATACGCGTCCAAGCTCGACGACGAGGGACGCGACTGGCTCGAGGAGATCCTCCAGAACTCACAGAAGATGGGAGCGCTGATCGACGCGCTCCTCTCCATGTCGCGCCTCACGCGCGCGGAGATCCACAAGGAGTCGGTCGACCTGTCCACGGCCGCACGCGGCATCGCTCGCGAGCTGGCGCGGGACGAGCCGGAGCGTTCGGTCGACGTCGTCGTCGTCGACGGTCTACACACCCGCGCTGATCCGACGCTCGTCCACGCCCTTCTCCAGAACCTCCTCGCGAATGCCTGGAAGTTCACGAGCCGCGCGGCGAGCGCTCGCATCGAGGTCGGCGGCGTGCGTAGCGCCTTCGGGCCGGCATTCTTCGTTCGCGACAACGGCGCAGGCTTCGACATGGCCTTCGCGAAGAAGCTCTTCACTCCGTTCCAGCGCCTTCACACCCCGGCCGAATTCCCGGGCACCGGAATCGGGCTCGCGAACGTCCACCGCATCGTGCACAGGCACGGCGGTCGCGTCTGGGCCGAGGGCTGTGTAGGCGCCGGCGCGACGTTCTTCTTCACACTGCCGGAGTCGCCATGAAGAAGCTGATCCTCCTCGTCGAGGACAACGAGAGCGACGAGAAGCTCACCATTCGCGCCTTGAAGAAGACCGGCGTCGAGCACGACAGCGTCGTGCAGCGCGACGGCGCAGACGCTCTCGACTGGCTCTTCGCGACCGGACGCTTCGCGGATCGCGATGCTGCGCTCGTTCCCACCGTGATCCTCCTCGACCTGAACCTGCCCAAGGTCGGCGGGCTCGATGTCTTGCGCCGGCTTCGCGCGGACGAGCGAACCAAGCTCGTTCCCGTGGTGATGCTCACGACGTCCGCCGAGGCCAACGACATCACGCACGCGCTCGAGGCGGGAGCGAACGCCTACATGCGGAAGCCGGTCAACTATGCCGACTTTGCGGAGGCGGCGCGCACGTTCGCTGTCTTCTGGCTCACCATCAACGAGACGATGACGCAGGCCGGAACGCCGCGGTGACCGATCCGCTTCGCCTGCTCCTCGTCGAAGACTCGCCGACCGACGCGAAGCTCGTCCTCGCTGCGCTCCGCGCGCTGCAGCGTCCCATCGAATCACACCGCGTCGAGGACCCGAACGCGATGCGGGCGGCCCTCGCCGAGAAGTCCTGGGACATCGTCCTCAGTGATTGGTCGATGCCCCACTTCAGCGCGCTCGGCGCCCTCGAGGTCTTGCAGAAGAGCGAGCTCGACATCCCGTTCATCATCGTCTCGGGGACGGTCGGCGAGGACATCGCGGTGGAGGCCATGCGAGCCGGGGCGCACGACTACGTCCTCAAGGATCGTCTCGCGCGCCTCATCCCCGCCATCAATCGCGAGCTCCGCGAGAGCGCGCTCCGGCAGAGCCGGCGCGAGGCGCTCGCCGCGCTGCAAGCGAGCGAGGCTCGCTATCGCCGGATCGTCGAGTCGACGAGCCACGGCGTCTGGGAGATCGACGAGGCCGGGAAGACGACGTTCGTGAACGCGCGAATGGCCGAGCTGCTCGGGGTGACCGCAAGCTCGGTGCTGGGCCGCTCGCCGGCCGAGTTCATGAACGACGAGGGCCGCGGGCTCTTCACGGCGAAGCGCGAGATCAACCGACAGGGGCAATCCACACAGACCGAGCTCGACCTTTACCGCCCCGACGGCCGGACGTTCCGCGCCGTCGTGGAGACGACGCCACTCGACGTGGGCGAGAGTCCTGGTGCCGCTTTTGCGATGGTCACCGACGTCACCGAGCAACGACGCTCGGAGCAGGCACTGCGCATCAGCGAGGCTCGCTTCCGGCGGCTCTGGGAGTCCGGCATCATCCTCATCACGATCTCCGACTTCGAAGGGAACATCCTGGAGATCAACGAGGCCGGCGCACGGATGCTCGGCCGCACCCCCGAGCAGGTGGTACGCAACGTCAAGTGGACCGCCATCACTCCGTCGGAGTGGACGCAGGCCGACGCGCTCGCGTCGGCGCAGCTCCTGGCGACCGGAGCCGCGACCCCGTGGGAGAAGGAGCTGCTCCACGAGAGCGGTCGACGCGTACCCGTCCTCGCCGGCGCCGCGATGCTCGACGAGAGCCACGGCATTGCCATCGCCATCGACCTCACCGAGACCAAGCGGACCGAACAACGCCTCGGTGACCTCGAGGCCCAGCTGCGACAAGCCCAGAAGATGGAAGCGGTGGGGAGGCTCGCCGGCGGCGTGGCCCACGACTTCAACAACATGCTCTCGGTGATCCTCGGCTTCGGAGAGCAGCTGCTCTGCGACTTGAAAGAGGATGACCCGATACGACCGGACATCGAGGAGATCTGCGCGGCGGGTCAACGAGCCAGCGCGCTCACGCGTCAGCTGCTCATGTTCAGCCGCCAGCAGGTGCTCGCGCCGAAGGTCCTCGATCTCAACGCGACGCTCACCGGCATGGACTCGATGCTCCGGCGTGTCGTCGGCGAGGACGTCGAGCTCGTGCTGCGAACGTCGAGCG
>JAXDMI010000415.1:0-5835 GCA_034666145.1 Myxococcales bacterium
GATCGATGGCGATGACCGCTTCGTAGGCCTTCACGGCCTCGGCCTGGTTCGCGAACTTGCCGGTGTAGAGCTCGGCGGCCTTCGTGTAGAGCGAGACCTTCTCTTCCGCGTCCGGGACCATGGTCGCGAGCTGGAGGAGCGTCTTGACGTACTCGTTGTACCGCTTGTTCGCTTCCTGCTTGTCCGCGAGGGCGCGCAGCTCGGCGATCTTGTTCGGGTCACCGACGACGCTCTGGTGAGCATCGCCCGGCGGCGCGACGGAGCCGCCGGCGGGCGCAGCGGCCGGCACGACGGACTGCACGACAGCCGGCGGGGGCGTCGGCTCGGGCGCGCTCGGCGGAGTCGTCGCGGCCTCGATCGGATCGACGACCGATGCGCGACGCGCATCGTCGAAGTCGCGCGGCGGCGGCGACGTGTCCTGCACGGCCGGCGGAGGGCTCGTGTCCTTCTGGAACCCGGCGGCCGGCGGGATGGTCCCGATCGGCGGGAGCGTCATCGCCGGCGGCATGTTCGAGAGCTGCTCGCCGATCTGGGCTTCGAACGCGAGGAGCTGCGGGTGCTGCGGCTCGATCTGGCTGAGACGCTCGAACACCGTTCGCGCGCGGATCAGATTGCCGAGCTGACGCCAGGCGATGGTGCCGGCCTGCGCGAGGAGGAACGTCGCGTTGCCGTTCTCACCGGCATGCGTGACCGCCTCTTCGGCGAGCGTGAGAACGCGATCCCAGTCGCCGCCCTTGCGACCGTAGGCATCGCGAAGGTAGTGGAACGCGCCTTCGTTCTCGGGATCGAGCTTGATCGACTCCTCGAGGAACTTCGCGCCCGTGTCGACGTTCTGGTGACGCGACACCCAGCGCGTGCCGAAGACGTGAGCCATCTTCGCGCGGCGCTTCTTGTCGTCTTCGCTCGCGAGGACCTTCGACTGGACCTGATCGAGCTGATCGAGCTTGCCTGCTTCGCTCATCGAGCCTTCGAAGAGCGCGGCGGCCTGCTTCGAGAACGGATCGGCGGCGTAGGCCTTCTCGAGGATGTCGAGGACGTCATCGGGCGCGAAGCGACGCGTGATGCGCGCAGCGCGGAGCAAGAGACGGCTCTTCGCGGCGGGATCGACTTCGTCCTTCGCCGCTTTCGTCAGCTGTGAGACGTGCGTCTGCCACGAGCCACTCTCGGCCTGCACGTCTTCGAGGTTCGCGCGCGCTTCGGCGCTCGCGCCGTTGCTCGTCGCGAGCGCACGCGCGTACGTGCTCGTCGCCTTGTCGTAATCGCCGAGGTCGCAGAGCACGTCGCCGAGCTCGATGAGAAGCGCGGTGGCCTGCGGTCCATCCTTGTGCGTGCGCAGCTCCAGCTCGAGGAGCTTCTGCACCATGTTCAATTTGCCGAGCGCCCAGTACACGGAGCGAGCCGCTTCGAGGCTCTCTCCCAGCGCTGGATTCAGCTTGTACGCGTCCTGAAAGTGCTTGAGCGCTTTCACGCCCGCGAGGAACTTCTGCTCGAGAACCTGACCGAGGCGCAGATGGAAGCTCGCCTTCGCTTCGTTGGCGCTTTGGGATTGGATTCCCTTTTCGAGCTCCTCGACTAGCCCCTGCCAGTCGCGAACGTTTTCGAGCTGCTTCAGTCGATCCTGCAGGTCCATGGATTCCCTCGGTTATCGCAAACCGAAAATCTGCCGAGCGGCGGGATCTACGCTATCAGAGCGCGCGTCCGCTTTGGCTGTTCTCTCTCGATAAGGTGCAAGCAGTCTTCCCCACGCCGCGGAACGCCAAAGCGTGCGCGAACATGATGGAACGCCTTGACCCGTGTGGGCGAACGTGGGCCGCCCGCTCGTCGACACGCTACTGGAGCGTGCCGCCGAGCTTGGACGCGAGCTGCTGCGCTTGGGTGCACTGGTCGGTGTAGCGCTGCGCGGCGGCGCCCTTGCAGATCATCTTCTGGAAGGACTGGAGCTGCGCCATCGCCTCACTCTTGCGCGGCGGCTTGAGGCTCGCGTACGCGGCGCCGAGGTTGAAGAAGGCGATCTGCTGACCGGCCTCGTTGCACTGACCGCACGACTTCTTCGCGAGCTCGTACTCGCTGACCGCCTTCGCGGTGTCGTTCTTCCGGTCGTAGATGTCGCCGAGGAGGCTGTGCACGGCGAAGAGCGACTTGTCGCCTTCCTTCGCGAACGAGAGTCCGGTGGTGAGGACGGTCTCGGCCTCGGTCACGAGGTTGAGGCGGAGGTAGAGCTCGGCGAGCGGGCCGTAGAAGGCCATCGTGTCCGGCTTGCTCTGGATGGCCTTCGTGTACTCGTCGAGCGCGCCCTTCTCGTCGTCCATGTGGAGGAGGACTTCGGCGA
Source organism: Myxococcales bacterium (assembly GCA_034666145.1). GTDB lineage: Bacteria > Myxococcota_A > Polyangia > Polyangiales > Polyangiaceae > Labilithrix. The sequence goes on from JAXDMI010000415.1 coordinate 2,330, forward strand.
GCTCGAAGTGCGCGGCGCCGTAGTGATCGCCGTCGCCGACGTTCGGGTCGAGCTTGATCGCTTCCTCGAGCGGCGGCTTCGCGTCGGCCCAGCTGGTCGGGCCCTTCACGGCCTGACGCGCCATCGCGAGACCGTGCTGGAAGTAATAGAGGGCGTTCTTCGGCTGGAGCTTCTCCGCCTTCGCGCACGTCGTGGCGACCTTGTCCCAGGCCTCCTTCTTCGTGTACGCGAGCGCGAGCTTCCAGAGGATGCGATGGTTCGTCGGATCGAGATTGGTCGCCTGCTCGTACTTCGAGATGGCGGTATCGATGTCCGTCGCCTTCGCCTTGTCACCCTCGTTCGCGAGATTGACGGCCTCGATGTTGTTGCGGCTGCAACCAAGTGTCGTCGCGCCGCCGACTACGCCTGCGGCTGCGAGCGTCACTGCGAGCACGACCCCGATCATCACCCTCTTCATGGCGGCGGCGAGTGTAAGGGAACGACGCGAAGTGGCAAAGGGGAAAACCGGGCCCGAGCATGGAAGCCCGGCGAGAGCCACGCGTTCGGACGACCGACGGCTCTGCCATGGGTGGCTGGCGGCTCACGTGCGGGTTCGACGGCGGATCTCGGGGCGCGCTGTCGTTCGGGAGGCGCTCGATCGCGGAGCCGCGCGAGAGCGGAATGCCGCACGGACGCCTCTGATCAGGGCGCCTTCCACGTGCCGATCTTCGGCAGCAGGAAGTCGGCCCAGTCGTCGGACGTGCCGTTGTGATCGCCGTCGACCTCGCTCTTCTGGAGCGGGATGCCCGCCGCTTCGAGCTTCGCCCAGTCGCTGTGCACGCCGGCGAGCGGGAACGTCTGGTCGTTCGTATGGGTGATGTGCGCGACGTTGATCTTCCAGGTGGCGCCGCTCGGCTGCGCCCCGCCGAGGCCCGAGTCCTCGATGAGGATGCCGGCGAAGCTCGACGCCTGCGCGAGGCCGATCTTGTACGCGAGGATGCCGCCCGACGAGTAACCGGCGAGGACCACCTTCTGCTTGTGCACGTAGAAGCAGGTCGAGACGTCGGCGATCGCGGCGAGGACCTTGGCGGAGTCCTTGCCCGTGTCCCAGCAGGCCCCGTCACGACCGCCGATCGAGATGCCGATCCAGTCCTGTGTATCGCGTGACTTGTACGGGTTGACGCCCCAGCCCGCGAAGTTGAGCGCGTTGTCGCCGCAGCCGTGGATGCCGACGACGAGCATCGTCGGCTTGCCCGCGTAGCCGTCGGGAACGAAGCCGACGTACGGGCTCTGCGCGGTGGTGCGCGTGAAGAAGCCGTCCTTGTCCTTCGTGATCGCGCCGCATCCCGCAGGCGCCGGTCCGGGATCATCGGCGGGTGCCGCAGGCGGAGGTGCGAAGCCGCGCGGCGGCGAGGCAGTCTCCGTCGGCGCGGGCTGCGGGCTCTCCTGGACGGTCGCGGACGGAACGCGTCCCGCGAGCGGATCGGCTTCGGCCGACGAGCAACCGGCGGCCGCGAGGGCGACGCCCGCGAGGGCGAAGGAAGAGAAGGAGAGGAGGCGGGATCGCATGCGCGGTTGCGGGACTAGCACCGGCTCTTCTACGGAGCACGTGTGGCCACGCTTCCCTACGCGCCTCCTCTCGCAGCGGTTGCACGCCGGCCGAACGAGGGAAGCCGGGGCCGACCTCCCTCATTCCGCGGCTTTACGCTGTCAGGGGGCGACCCAGCCGGCGGACTGCGGGATCAACCAGCTCCACCAGTCGGTCGACGTGCCGTCGTGGCCGCCGGCGACCACGCTGGTCGTGAGCGGGAAACCGGCCGCCGTCGTCTTTGCCCAGTCGGCCTGCACCGTCCCGAGCGGGAAGACCGTATCGGACGTGTGCGCGCGGTGCGCGATGTTGATCTTCCACGCGGCGCTCGCGAGGAGCCCGTCCGGATTGCCGTTCGCTGCGTAGAGGCCCGAGTCCTCGATCAGGATCCCGGCGAAGCGCGAAGCCTGTCCGAGGCCGAGGCGGTACGAGAGCTCGCCGCCCGAAGAGAAGCCGGCGATGACGACCTTCTTCTGGTGGACCCAGAAGCATTGCGAGATGTCGTCGACGGCAGCGAGGACCTTGGCGTCGTCCGCGGCGTTCCAGCAGCGGCCGTCCGCACCGCCGATCGAGATGCCGATCCAGTCCTGCGTCGTGCGCGTGTCGTAGGGGTTCGGGCCCCACTGCGCGAAGTTGGCGGCGGAGTCGCCGCAGCCGTGGACGCCCGCGATGAGGCGCATCGGCTTCGTGCCGTCGTAGCTCTTGGGAACGTACGCGACGTACGAGCCCTGGCTCGACGAGCGCGTGAAGAAGCCGGAGCCGTCCTTCGTGATGGTGCACGTCGTGGTCGGCTTGGGGCCGGCACCGGCGTTCGGATCGACAGCGCCGCCGCTCGTCGTGCCGCCGCTCGTCGTACCGCCGCTCGTCGTGCCGCCGCTCGTCGTGCCGCCGCTCGTCGTGCCGCCGCTGGTGCCGCCGCTGCTGCTGCTGCCGCCGCTGCTGCTCGCGCCGCCGCTCGTGCCGTTGCCGTCGTAGCGGACGTTCGTGTCCGCGCCCGATGGCGTCGCGATGGCGCTGCCCGCGCTCGGCGGGGTGTCGGAGCTCGCGTTCGCGCTGGCGAGGTCCTGCGAGGGCACGCCGTTGTCGGTGTTGTTGGTGCTGGGATCCGTCGGATTCCCGCTGGTGTCCGTCGGTGAGCCGCCGCTGCAAGCGAGCTGAACCATAGAGAAAACCAGGGCCGCGGAGAGGGTGAGTACTTCGTTACGCATCGAGGAACGTTGTACCGATTGCGATCCTGTTTTGGACAGTCCGCTGCACCGCGCGACTGCATTTCGGTCGCGTGATTCGGCACGCGTCGGCACGGCGCCGCCGATGTGGCATGCCCTCAGCACGTCACGAAAGGCCTATTTTTCAGGGCTGAAAAACATGCACAGTACACGCTGATGGTTGCATACCGCAGTCATCGTTCCATGCTCGCGCTGCAACGCTCGTCGCGGATTCCAGAGACAAAACGAAGCGAGGCGAGCCACTTTCGCGACTCGCCTCGTTCGTTTCATCTCGGGTCAGAGGGGCGGAGCCCCTCGAACCTGAAGGCGGCGGAAGCCCCTTCGCTTCAATCGCCGGGGTTGAAGATGATCGGGTAGACGACGGTGACGATGCCGCCTTCGGGCTGCGGGAACGAGAGGTTGCCGAAGCCGCGAACGACGCAGCCGACGACGCCCTGATCCGGGAGATCCGATCCGCCGTCCGACGCCGTCGAGACGGAGCCCGAACGGTCGATGACGAACTTGATCGCGACGCGACCCTGGAGGTTCGGGTTCGTGCGCAGACCGTTCTCGTAGCAGAGACGGAAGCGACCGAAGTTCTGGCGAACGATGCGCTGGATGACTTCCGGCGGGAGGCGTCCGTTGACCTGCGTCGCGCCCTGACGGAGCGAGGGGCTCTTGGTCTGGTGCGCGCCGCCGAGACGGCCGTGGCCGTTGCCGAAGCCCTGACCGGT
>JAXDMI010000416.1:0-5684 GCA_034666145.1 Myxococcales bacterium
GCTTTCGTCCCCGGAAGGCCGTTGAGCTCGGTGACGCCGGTGGCCGCGGTCTGTTGCACGACGCCGGTCGCGATCGATCCGCCCGCGATGACGTACGCGCCGGGGATCGGCATGCCCGTCCCCGAGTCGAACGCGAGGACGCGCATGCGCCCCGCGAACGCGCCGCCGGAGAGGCCGCCGCGATAGCCGTCGGGCGAGTCGCTGTAGCTGAACGCGTCACGCGCTTGCGTCATCGTCCCGTCGGACTCGACGACCGTGACGTCCTTCGAGCCCGGCGAGCCCGGAGGCGTCAGGCACTCCGCCGTCTTGCCGTCGCTCGTCGGCGTGAGGCACACGGCGCCGCCGATGGTGATGTTCACCGGCGTCTTCCACGGCGCGCCGGCGTTGGTGAGACGGATGCGTGTGCCGCCGCTCGTCGCGCCGCTGTCGGGCACCACCACGAAGGAGTCGTAGAAGAAGCCCTTCTCGAGCACGCGCTCCTGCGCGGTGGCGTCGTCGCGGATCTTCACGTCGACCCACCCCGGTGTATTCGACGGCGTGACGACGACGGCGCGCGTGGGATCGCCGGCGACGGTCGGCACCTCTTTTGCGCCGAGGAACACGCGGAGCTTCGGCGTGAAGCCGCGCCCTGCGAGACGCGCGGTGGTCCCTCCGCCGTAGGGGCCGTGCGACGGCGTCAGGCCGTAGAGCGCGAAGGGATCGCCGAGGTCGACGTCGTTGCGCATGAGGCCCGCGTCGCCCGACAGATCCGTGCCGGTACCGCCGCCGGCGTCGTCGCCGTCGGAGAGCGCAGGCCCCGAGCCCGGCAGACATGCGCCCGCGACGAGGACCGCGAGCACGCCGAAGCGCGCGCCCACGCGCGCGAAGCTGGCGAGGCTCGGGAAGCGGGAGCGCGACACACGTCGAGGTTACGCGGCGCGGACGTCGGACGCCACAGCAGCGGTCGGCTCGATGTGGATCCGCGACGGTCCAGCCGAGCGATCAGCCGCCGCGCGCGGCGCGACGCAGGATGTCGATGGCAATCGCCTTACGACCTGTGGCGGGACGCGGTCGATCGCGTCGACCCGAGCGGCGCGTGTCGTCGTTCGCGTCGATCGCGGCGAGGCTCACGCCGCTCTCGGGCGCGGCCTGCGACCCCTGGTCGAGCAGCTGTGCTTGGATGGCTGGCGGCACGTCGAGTCCCGCATTGGGGCCGACGCATGCCGGACAACCGAAATCGCACGGACAGCCCTCGACGAGACGAAGCGCGCGCGCGATGAGCACCTCGCGCTGTTCGAAGATGCGCTCGGCGAGCCCGATGCCTCCGGGCGTGTGCTCGTAGAGGAAGAGCGTTGGGCTGTAGCCGGGCGCCGGCCCGCCACGCACCTTGCGGGGCACCACCGGCGGCGCGTCGCTCGAGCTCGAAGACGCGCCCCAGTCCATCTGGCGCGCGGCATCGCCGTCTACGCCGTCGCCGTTGCCGCTCTCGTCGAGCGCGGTGTCGCCGAGCGTGCATCCGAGATCGCGCGGATCGCACATGAGCGCGAGCGTTGCCACGGTCTCGAGCGCGATGCCCGCGCCGCGAAGGCCGTCGATGGCGGCGGCGCGTCCCTGCGGGATCTGCATGCACACGCTCTCCGGCACGGTCAGCCAGAACGACGTCGTGTGCATCTGCATCTCGGGAAGGCGCACGTCGCCGTAGCCCGCGTTCTCGTGCGTGTAGAACTTGATCTTCTTGTATCCTACAACCTTCTCGACGACCGAAACCTCGCCCCATCCGGTCGGCCACGGATCGGGATGCGGCGGATCGATGACAGCTGCCGGACCGGTCCCGAACTCCTCGAGGACGCTGACCGTCGTGTAGGTCATCGCGTCGGTCCAGTAGTCGGGCTTCACCTTGCGGACGAAGGCCTTGTGGTTCTCGTAGTCGAACTTCTCGACCTGCCAGCACTCGCCGTCGTGCTGGTAGATCGCCTGCTCGTGCACCATCGTGTGCGCGCCGCGCCAGTCGATCTCGGCGATGGTCTTGTCGTGCTCGGCGTCGATGATGACGACGTTGTCCCAACCGATCGAGCGCAGCGAGACGTTGTTCGCGGGATACGCGTCGGCCGCCCAATGGAACGTGTCGTTCGATTCGTGCAGGACCTTGTGCGCGACGAGGAACTCGAGCGCCGCCGAGGTCTCGCTCGCGTCGAGCGTGCCGTAGCGTTCGCCGCGCCGGAACGGGAGCTCGAAAGCCCCGCATTTCAGGTGCTGGATGACGATCTCGGGGTTGTCGGCATCGATGCGCGCCTCCTCGACGGGCGCGCCGAGCAGGTACTCGGGCTCGCGTGCGAGATACTGATCGAGCGGCGCGCTCGACGTGACGAGCACGCAGATGCTGCGCTCGCCGCGACGTCCTGCGCGTCCGAAGCGCTGCCACGTCGCGGCGACGGAGCCGGGATAGCCGGCGCAGATCACGGCATCGAGGCCGCCGATGTCGATGCCCAGCTCGAGAGCGTTGGTGGCGACGACGCAGAGCACCTCGCCCGCGCGCAGCTTCCGCTCGATCTCGCGGCGCTGCTCGGGCAGATAACCGCCGCGATAGCCCATGATCCGCGAGGCATCGATGTCGGGGGCGACCTTGTCGCGGAGGTAGCGCAGCATGACCTCGACGTTGTTGCGCGACTGCCCGAACACGATCGTCGGGACATGCGCGCGCACGAGATCGGTGGCGAGCATCACCGCTTGCTTCACGTAGCTGGCGCGGATGCCGAGCTCGGCGTTCACCACCGGCGGATTGAACATGAAGACACGGCGCTCTCCCTGCGGCGCACCGTTCTCGGTGATCGAGACGAGCTCGTTCTCGTCCGCGCCCTCTCGCGTGAGGTCGATGCCGAAGATGCGCGCTGCGTGCTCGCGCGGGTTGCCGATGGTGGCGGTGGCACCGATGAGCACGGGGTTCGAGCCATGGAACTTCGCGACGCGCATCAAGCGGCGCAGCACGTTCGCGACGTGCGAGCCGAAGACGCCCTTGTACGTGTGCAGCTCGTCGACGACGACGTACGCGAGGTTCTGGAACGTCCGCGCCCACGCGGTGTGGTGCGGGAGGATGCCCGCGTGCAACATGTCCGGGTTGGTCAAGACGATGCCGGTGCGCTCGCGAGCGGCGCGGCGCGCGTCACCCGGCGTGTCGCCGTCGTAGACGACCGCGCCGGCCTCCAGACCAGCCGCGCGCATGATCTCGCGGAGCCCGGCCTCTTGATCACGCGCGAGCGCCTTCGTGGGGTAGAGATAGAGCGCGCGGGCGTCGCGGTTCTCGAGCATGCGCGACAGCACCGGGAGGTGGAAGCAGTAGCTCTTGCCGCTCGCCGTGGGCGTCGCGACGACGAGCGCGCGCGTGCGCGGATCGCGCGCTGCCGTGAAGGCGCGCGCCTGGTGCTCGTAGAGCTCGCTCACGCCGCGGCCGCGCAGGGCGAACGCGAGCTGCGAGGGGAGACCCGGCGGAAGGGGCGCGGTTTTCGCCTCGCGGCCGGGCACGGTCTCGTCGGCCGTGAGGCAGGGCTTGACGATCCGGCTCTCGAGCCAGTCCTCGACGACCGCATCGACGCCACGCGCGGTCTTCCACGGGATCCGGCTCTTCTTGGACATCGCTGAACATCCAAGCAGTCTTTTGGCGCCGGAACAAGCCGTGACACCCCGCGGCTGATTGAGTACGGTTCGCGGTTCCCGTGTCCCGGGAGCGAAACGGCGCTGAACATGCGCTCCGCTCCTTCGTTTACCTCTCCCTCTCTTCTCTCTGGCCGTCCCGCGCCGATGACCGACCCGACCGAAGCACCGCAACCATCGAGTGAGGCCACTGCTCCGCCTCCTCCCAAGGAGACCGCCGCGCGCGCACCTGAGGTGCCGCAGGGTGAAGGCATCACCGCGCCTCCCGCCTCTCCCCCCGCAGACGCGCCCGCAGACGCGCCCGCCGAGCTCGTCGTGCAAGAGCCGCCGATCGCGCCGGGCGTCCCGCGCCTCGAGCGACCGGCCGGGACCGCGCGCACGATCCCCGAGACGATCCTCGGCCCGCGTCCGTCGCCATCGTTCCTCGCGGTCGTCTCGATCGTCTCGCTCGCATCGGACATCATCACGAAGCTCTGGGCGGAGAAGCGGCTCGAGGGGTACCCGGGCTACATCAACGTCTTCGACAACCACCTGATGTTCGTCCTCGCGAAGAACAAGGGCGGCGCGTGGGGCCTCCTCCAAGGACAGAGCGAGAACGTGCGCAGGCCGTTCTTCCTGCTCGTGTCGGTGGCGGCGATCGCGTTCATCGTGACGCTCTACCGCCGCCTCCAGCCGCGCCAGCACGCGCTGAAGTGGGGCCTGCCGCTGGTGCTCGGCGGCGCGCTCGGCAACGTGTTCGACCGCATCCGCTACGGCTTCGTCATCGACTTCATCGACTACCGCGCCGACTGGATCAAGAAGCTCAACGAGCTGATCCAGAAGAAGTACCCGGCGCACATCGTGACCGACCACTGGCCGACGTTCAACGTGGCCGACATCGCGATCTGCGTCGGTGTCGCGCTGATGGCGATCGACATGCTCACGTCGCGACGCGGCAAGAAGCCGGCGCTCACGCCGGACGTGCCGATCGAAGCCCCTGGCAGCCTCGAGCCGATCCTCGCCACCGAAGGGCCTGCGGACCCGACCGGCGTGACGGAGCCGGCCCTCGCGGCCGAGGCGGGCGGCGAGCCGACGGCGGCCCCGACGACCGCGACGACCACGACGACGGATACCGAGTCGAAGACCGCCGAGCCGACCTAGCGCGCGCGGCGCTCATTGTTCTCATTTTGGGGGGAGCCGATGAACGACGAGACCGCCGTGAAGGACGAGACCGCCGCGCCCGCAGAGCCTGCCGCGCGCGAAGCGCCTGCTGCGCCCGCCGAGCAAGCGCCCAAGGACGAGCTCGCGTTCGATCGCGCGGAGTTCGCCGCCGCCGAGGACGCCGCGCCGGCATGTGCATTCTGCAAGCGTGTGCTCGGTAGCAGCTACTTCACGATCAACGCGGCCATCGCGTGCGAGGATTGCCACCACCTGCTCGCCACGCAAGTGAAGGAGTCGAAGGGCGTTCGCGCGTTCTTCCGCGCCGCCGCGTTCGGTACCGGTGCCGCGATCGGCGGCTCGATCGCTTGGTATGCCGTCGCCAAGATCACCGGATTGGAGATCGGCCTCCTCGCGATCGCCGTGGGTTGGGCGGTGGGCAAGGCCGTTCGCAAGGGCGCACGCGGGCCCGGCGCCAAGCGGTACCAGGCGCTCGCGATGCTGCTCACGTATCTCTCGATCACCGGCTCGTACGTGCCGCTCGTCTGGAAGGGCGTCACCGAGGCCCAGCACGAGACGCCGGCGGGGAAGGGAGCGCCGGCCGCCGCTGCGGGTGCTGCCGCAACCGCCGCGCCTGCCACGCCGGCCGGTGAGCCGCCTGCTGCGGCGCCTCCCGCTGCGTCCGGCGCCGAGCCCGTCGAACCGGCGGCGGCGGGCTTCGTGCGGATGGTGCTCACGTGCATCGTGGTGGTGGCGCTGTCGCTCGTCGCGCCGTTCCTCGGCGGGGCGTCGAACATCCTCGGCATCATCCTGATCGGGATCGCGCTCTACGAAGCGTGGAAATTCAATCGCGGCGTTCCCATCGTCATGGATGGACCGCTGCGCACGAACGCCGTTCCGCGCGCGCCCTCGGCTCCATC
>JAXDMI010000417.1:0-8482 GCA_034666145.1 Myxococcales bacterium
GTCGGTCAGGTCAACCAGCGCCGCGGCACGGTCCTCGAGACCATCGGCGGCGACACCACCACCGTCGTGTGCGAGGTCCCGCTGAACGCGATGTTCGGCTACTCGACCGACCTCCGCTCGGCGACGCAGGGCAAGGGCACGTTCACGATGGAGTTCGCGCGCTACGCCATCGTCCCGAAGCAGGAGCAGGAAGAGATGAAGAAGGTCTACCGCGAGAAGCTCGCGGCAGAAGCGAAGGCGAAGTAGTCGCCGGCGCGGCGTAGCCGCCTTCATCGAGCGCGAGACGCGAGGTCTGCCGAGAGGCACACCTCGCGTTTTCGCGTTTGTGACGAGGATGCTCGGCGCCTCTACGCGTCGACCCCTCTACGCGCCTACTTGCTCGGCGCGAGCAGTGACGCGACCAGCGTGTCGGCGAGCCAGGTCTGGTACTTGCTCGAGGGCCAGCCGCGCACCACCACGAGCTGACGATACAGATCGCGGCTCGTCAGCGCGTAGAGCACGTCGCGCGCGGTCGCCGCGTCGAGGTCCTCGCGAAGTCGGCCCGCTTCGAACAGGAAGTCGACGAGCCTCTTCTGCCCGGTGAACCGATTGCGTTCGCGTTCCTCGTCGCCGAGCTCGGGGGAGAGCACGCCGGCGCCGCGGAGGAGATCCATCTCGGAGCGCTCGGCATCGAAGACGTCGCGCGCGATCGCGGCCGTGCAACGGACCTTGGCCTCCGGCTCGGTCTCGGCGTGCGCGGCCTTCACGAGCTCGGCGTAGCTCGGGCCCATGCGCGCGCGATTGAGGAGCTCGGCGACGAGACCGCGCTTCGAGCCGAACGCGCCGTAGACGGTGGGCGTCGCGACCTCCGCCGCCTTCGCGATGGCGTCGATGGTGGTGCCGTCGAAGCCTTGCTCGAGGAAGAGCCTTCGCGCGGCATCGAGGATGCGCGTGCGTGTCTCATCGGCCTGCTGGTCCCGCGCGGGCGAGGAATACGCGCGGATCGGCCTCTTCTTCACGGACTTCGAGGGCACGCCTTGACCTTTCGATATAGTGATCTATATCAGATATAGGTTACTCTAGCGAACGTCGGACTCTAGCTTGCGGAGCAGTCTAGCTCGCATCCGCACGCGTGGTCGACGTGCGCCTCGAACGCGGAGAAGACGGCATGACTCAGATCACATCGACCCCGACCGCCACGCCCTCGACGGATACCCCCGCCTGGACCCGCGCGATGCTCCTTCGCGTGCTGTGGGCGGGCGTGGCCACGTCCGTGCCGGTCGCCTTGCTCGCGACGGTCGCGGTGCTCGCCGTGCCGCACACGCGCGGCATCGGTTTCTTTCCCGCGCTTCGCTTCGCGGTGCTGACGCCGGGGACGACGCTCGTGGCGCTGGCTGCGGCGTTCCTGTACCGATCGCTCGCGCGAGGGGAGCGCGCGAGGCGGCCGCGCACGACGCTGGCTCTTGCCCTCGCGGGTCTCGCGGCGGTCGTCCTGCTCGCGATGGCGGTCGCCGGACCTCGCGGTCTCGTGGGAGCCGCCTTTCCGGCGGTGCTCTGTGTGACCGTTGCCGTTGCGCTCCTCGTGCCGCGCTTCGTCGACCGGCAGAGCGCGCGGCCATCACGCGCCGGCATGGTGGCGGTGCTGATCTTCGGCGCGCTCGAGATCGCCGGCGTCGCCGGAGCGCTCTCGAGCGAGCACGTCGCGCCGCCCGGTCCCGGCGGGCTCGCATTCGACGTTCCGCGGGCGATGTTCGACGTCGACCACAAGCTCGTCGATCTCCCGAGCGGCGCGCGCGTGCACTACGTCGACGAAGGCACCGGTGACACGCTGCTCTTCCTCCACGGCAACCCGTCGTGGTCGTTCCAGTGGCGTGATCTCATTCGTGGGCTGCGCGGGTCGTATCGCTGCGTCGCGCTCGATTACCCGGGCTTCGGTCTCTCCGACGCGCCGCCGGGCTTCGGCTTCACGCCGGGTGAGGAGAGCCGCATCGTCGAGGAGCTCGTCGATCGCCTCGGGCTCCGCGACGTCACGCTCGTCATGCAGGACTGGGGCGGTCCCATTGGGCTCGCGTTCGCGGAGCGACGGCCCGAGCTCGTTCGCTCCGTCATTCTCGGAAGCACGTGGGCCTGGCCGACCACGACGAGCGACGCGCGCGGCAAGTTCTCGTGGCTGGTGGGCGGACCGGTCGGCGAATTCGCGCAGGTGAATTTCAACGGCTTCGCGTCGCTCGGGATCGAGAACGGCATCGTCAGGAAGCTCCCGCCCGACGTCGCCGACGTGTACCTGCGCCCGTTCCGTCCGCTCGACCGTCGTGGGATTGCGGCGTTCTACCCGGGCCAGATCAACGGCGCGACCGCGTTCTTCACCGAGGTCGAAGCCGGCCTCTCACGTCTCTCGCAGAAGCCCGCGCTGATCTTCTGGGCGCTGAAGGATCAGGGCTTCACGCGCGCCGACCTCGAGCGCTTCGAGAGGACCTTCGCCAGCCACAAGACCATCGAGCTCCCCGATGCGAACCACTTCTTCTTCGAAGACGTCGCGGACCAGATGCTCCCCGAGATGCGCGCGTTCGTTCACTGACCGGCGGCCTGCGGTGCCAGCGCGAGGTTGGAGATGGTGTCCTTGTTCACCCAGATCTCGGCGTGCCCCAGCTTCTTTCCGGAGCTGGCGATGGTCCCTTCGAGGATCACCGGGCCCTCGGGAACGTTCACGACCCCGAACAGGCCGTCCTTCGCGGTCTCCGTGGCCGTCGCAGAGGCGATCCCGAGCTCGCCGAAATAGAAGAGGAACGGCGCGCCCGCCTCGGAGTCGGTGGTCAGCGACACCTGCACGCCCGCTTTCGGCGCGTTCGCGCAATCGGCGGTCTCGGCGAGGATGTGCCCCGCGTTGGGATCGAGCGTGCCGCGGCCGCTGAGCTGCGCCGAGAAGAGCTGACGCGTGAGGAGGTGCAAGGCGCCCTCCGGAGGAATCACGCGGTCCGGCTTGTCGTCGGTCGCGAATGTCCCGATGAAATGGATCTTGAGCTTCAGGATGTCCGAGTTGGCGGGCGGGTTCTTGACCTGGATGGTGCCGCGGAAGTTCTTCCAGATCGTCATGTACGCGTACCCGGCAGCATCGGTGACGACGGGCGGCCCCACGGGCCCCTCGCACGTCTCGTCTCGGCTCGCACAGACGAGGACCTGGATGCCGCCGACCGGAGTGCCGCCGATGTTCACGAAGCGGAGGCGCGTGTGGAGCGGCGTCGTTCGATCCTCGACGATCTCGGCAACGCGCCCGAGGCAGCGCTCGCCCGCCACGACGCAGAGCTGATCGACGCAGACCGTATTCGCGAAGTCGCCGCCGCGCGCATTGCAGTCGGGATCGCTCGTGCACTGCGGCTCGCTCGTCGGCGCGAGGAGCTGACACCCGCTGCTCAGCGCGAACGCGATGGCGACCACGATGGCTGCTCGACGCCGTCCTACTGCCCGCACCGCCCTACGATAGCGCGAGCCGCGCTCAGAAGGCGTGCCGCAGGCTGATTCCGCCGGGACCCAGGCCGACCTGGGTCGCCGTGGGCTTCGTGGTGAAGAAGAAATACGTGGTGATCCCCGCCGCAACGATCGCGGCGCCGCCGAAGACGTCGGTGACGAGCGCGAGGCCGTCGACCTTCGAGCGTGCGCGCGAGATGTCGTCGGCCGTTGCGCCGAAGCGGCCCACCGTGGCGTCGAGATCGCTCTTGGCGCCGAGCGTCACGACCCCGAGCACCACCGTGGCGACCACGAGCACGCCGGTCGCAGAGGCTCCGATCCAGAACGGCGTACGGCTCGGCGTCGTGTCGGGAGCCGACGGCGCCAGCGGATTACCGCCGGCATCGGCGAGCGTGAGAGAGACGTCGACCATGTCGCCGCCGGGCACGTCGACGACGCTCGACACCGGGGCGAGTGGCGGCTTGCTCGCGGAGATCTTCCTTCGCCCTGCGTTGACGGTGAGCGCCGCGGAGATCGGGCTCGTGCCAACGGGTGCGTCGTCGACGGTGACGTCGGCACCGGCCACGTTCACCACCACGCGCACGCTCCCCACGAGCGCGTGCAGTCGCTTCAGCTCGCGTTCGGCGATGGTGCGCTGCGCGGGCGGAACCTGCTTGCCGCCGTCGGCGAGGAAGAGCTCGAAGGCCTTCGTCGCGCACGCGTGGTCTCGAAGCTCGCTGCACGTCTGACCGATGTTGAACTGGATGCGGAAGCTCGGTGCCACCGCGTACGCGCGCGTGAAGTGCTCGAGCGCGGCACGAAAGTCACCGGAGCGGAAGAGCGTGACGCCCTTCGAGAAGAGCGCGCGACCCTCGTCGACGGCGGCCGGGCTCGGCTCGGCGTGCGCTGCGCTCGTCGTGGTCATGGGCACCGCGAAGGCCGCGAGCGCGAGCAGCGCGGCGAGCGACCATGCATGACCGAGCCTCGTCGCGCTCATCGGCGGTACGGGTCTCCGTCGTCGATCGCGCGCTTTTTGCGGGACTTCGCGCGATCGTCGGCTGTGCCTGTGCGCACGCTGGCGGCCGACGCGGACGGCGACGGCGCAGACCCGGCGCCGAGCGGCGCACGCGAGAGAGCGATGTCGAGGTTCGTGTCCTCGTCCAGCGTGAGCGCGCGATCGTAATCGACGAAGCCCGGAGCGCGCGCCGACAGGCGCACCGAGGTGCCCCGCGGCATCTTTCCCTGGTACGGCAAGGCTCGTGGCTCGTCGTCGAGCGAGAGCGTCGCGCCGTCGGCCTGGACTTGCACGACGAGGCGCACGGTACCCGCCGACGTCTCGGCGCTCGCGCTCGTGACTGCCGTGGCGGTCGCCGTTGCCGCTGCCGCTGCGGCCGACTTCGGGCCGCCGCGCGACGCGACCATCAAGACCACGCCGAGCGTCGCGAGCCCGAGCGCGATCGCCACGAATGCGACGAGCGCCGCCGGAAACGCCGGCGCCGGCGAATGAGCGGCGAGTGGCGGCGGCGTGACGTCGGCGACCTGCGGTGCGCTCGTCGTCGTCGGGCCAGTGGTCGGGCCAGTGGTCGGGCCGGTGGTCGGGCCGGTGGTCGGCGCGAGCCGCGCATCGCCGAGCGCTGCGTTCGGGCTGCCGCGCCCCGAGTCGGAGTCCGCGACCTGCGCCTCCTTGACGGTGCGTATCGACGCCATCGATACGTCGACGAGCGGCGCCGAGTCGTCCGCGTTTCGCAGCTGTTCTTCGACGAACGCGCGTGCGCGCTTCCGATCGACGCCGTAGGCGGTCTCCAGGAACTCGGCGACGCGCTTCTGATCCGCGCCGCTGGTCTTGCGCAGGTAGCGATCGAGCGCGTCGTGCAGATCGAGCGCGGTGGCGTAGCGATCGTCGGGTGAGGGAGTCATCGCCTTGTCGCAGATCGCGAGGAGCTCTTCGGCGATGCCCGGCGGCGCGACGGTGCGAACGCTCGGGTCCTCGCCGCTCATCCGGCGCGCGATGGCGGCGACCTCGTCCTCGCCGCGCCGCACGAGGCGCCTCTTGGCGATGGCCTCCCAGATCATGACACCCGCGGCGAAGACGTCGGCGCGGCGATCGGCTCGCTTGTTGTGGATCTGCTCGGGCGCCATGTACCCGACCTTGCCCTTGATGACGCCGGACTGCGTCGCGGGCGAACCGGAGATCTTCGCGATGCCGAAGTCGACGACCTTCGACGGACCGGCGAACGTGACGAGGACGTTCTGCGGGCTGACGTCACGATGCACGACCTCGAGCGGCGCGCCGTCGACGTCGGAGATGCCGTGCGCGTAGTGCAGCCCCTCGAGCATGTCGGCGATGACGCGGAGGTGGACGTCGAGCGGCAGCGCGGCCGGCGGTCCCGCTGCGCAGAGGGCGCTCAGCGATTTGCCCTCGAGGTACTCCATCGCCAGGAAGAGGCGCCCGTCGTCGTCACCTGCTTCGTACGTCTGCACGACGTTGGGGTGATTGAGGAGCGCCGCGATGCGCGCTTCGTCGAAGAACATGCGCCGGAGATCGGGATCCTTCGCGGTGCTCGACCGGAGCACCTTGAGGACGACGAGCTTGGAGAACCCCGCCGCCTTCTTCGAGAGCGCGAGGTACACGCGCGCCATACCGCCCTCGCCGAGGCCGGCGACGAGTCGGTATCCAGCGATGTCGCGCGTGGGACGGGTCAAGGACCACGATCGTATCCTGGGGAGGGGGAGCTCGGACAGCCTCGCGGGACAGCGTAAAAATGGCGCCTCGTGATAGAGGAGAGGTCGATGACCAAGATCGACATCCAGACCAAGGACGGAACCTGCCCGAGCTACGTGTACCGCCCTAGCGGTGGCGGTCCGTGGCCGGCGGTCCTCGTCTTCATGGACGGCGTCGGCATCCGCCCGGCGATGCTCGAGATCGGCGAACGCCTCGCTACGCACGGCTACTTCGTCCTCTTGCCGGATCTCTTCTATCGCTCCGGACCGTACGAGCCGATGGATGGCGCGACTCTCTTCAGCGACCCCGAGAAGCGCAAGGTGCTCATGGAGAAGTTCGTCGCGCTCGCGACGCAGGCCAACATCATGTCGGACACGAGCACGTTCCTCGACTACCTCGCGGCGCAGCCCGACGTGCTGCCGGGCGGAGTCGGCACCACCGGCTACTGCATGGGCGCCCTCATGTGCCTCGCCGCGGCCGGCACCTATCCGGATCGCATCCGCGCCACCGCCACGTTCCACGGCGGTCGTCTCGCCAGCGATGCGCCGGACAGCCCGCACCTCCTCGCGCCGAAGATGAAGTCGAAGGTCTACGTCGCCGGCGCCATCGAGGACGCCTCGTTCCCCGACGAGATGAAGGCCCGCCTCGAGGACGCGCTGACCAAGGCCGGCGTCGACCACACCATCGAGACGTACCCGGCCAAGCATGGCTGGGTGTTCCGCGACCTCCCGGTCTACGACGCCGCCGCTTCCGAGCGGCACTGGAAGTCGATGATCGCGCTCTTCGACGGGACGCTGATACGGTCCTGATCATGACCACACGTTCCGCGCTTCTTTCTCCGTGCATCGGCGTCCTCGCGCTGCTCATCGCTGCTTGCGGGTCGGCGCCCGCGGCGCCCGGAGCACCGGGAGCACCGGGAGCGACGGCGGCATCGGGCGGCCAGAAGGTCGACGGGTCGAAGGCGAAGAAGCTCGTCGCGGGCGGCGCCAAGCTCGTCGACGTGCGAGGCGCCGACGAGTACGGCGTCAAGCACATCGAAGGCGCGGAGAACGCGCCCGTCGAGACCATCGACGACACGGATCTCGGACCGAAGGAGACGCCGCTCGTCCTCTATTGCAGCTCGGGCGCTCGCTCCGCGCGCGCGGCGACGACGCTGCGCTCGAAGGGCTACAAGAACGTCTACGAGCTCGGTGCGATGTCCAACTGGGACAAGTGATCGAGCGAGTGAGCTGAAGCGCGTCGCTCAGCGACCGGTGACGGCGGCCTTGCACGCGTGGCCGGTGGCTTCGACCGCGAGCTTGGTGCCGCCCCACAGCGCGACGCCGAGCTGCGGAAGGAGCTTGGGATCGAAGCCGGCGAGCTTTGCGCCGCCGATGGTGGCGGCGGGAACGATGACCGCGGTGGCCGCGGCGGTGAGCGCGATGTCCGTGACGGTCACCGCGCCGGTCACGAGACCGAGCGAGCTGACCCAGACGATGCCCGCGGGGATCGAGCCGACGAGCAGCAGTCCGGCGGTGATGCCGGCCGCGCAGCCGAGGCCGTTGTCGAGCCGCGACTGCGCGCGCACGCCGGAGCTCGTTGCTTGGTTCTGGACGCGCTCGCCGAGTCGTGACGCTTCGGCCTGCAGACCTTCGCGTACGGCAGCGGAGAGCTGCTGATCGGCGGCGGGGCCGTCGTTGTCGTAGCGGACGAAGGCCACGCTCGCCTGACCCTGCGCCGTCGACTCCTTGGAGGCGGCCATGATCATCGCGTAGCGGACCTGCGCGTCGGAGCCGGTGCCGAGGACCATGACGCCTTCGAGCTCGTGGGCGACGTCGTTGACGAAGTAGACGTGCCAGCTCGTGACGCCGAGCTCCTTCGTGGCAGCGGCGCTCGCGCGCTCGTCGAGGAGGATCGCGTTCGCGCCGTCGGGCACAGCCTCGGAGACGGTGACGGCGTCGGCCGTCCCGGACGCGTCGTCCTCGGTGGCCGCCGGAGATGCACACGCGCTGGTTCCGAGCGCAGCGAGGACGAGGGCGAAGGCGCAGCGAGCGATCGGCTTCATAGCTCCGACAGGCTGCAATGTAGGTGCCATCCCACATCCCCACCTTTCCCGCGCCCTCCCCCCGATTTCCCCAGCTATCGCCCCGTTTCTTGGACTCTCCCCGATCCATCACCACCCCCAAATTCCGCCCCTACCAGAACCCCGACCCTGGGTCATAACAGCCAAAACGACCCTGGGTCGGGAGGGCTGGCGACTCGTTGCCTTCGGGGCTGCGCCGGGCGAGGCTGATGCGATGTCGAAGCGGGCGCTGTCGTCGGTCACCCGGCGGTTCTTCTTGAAGGCCGGATCGGTTG
>JAXDMI010000418.1:0-7396 GCA_034666145.1 Myxococcales bacterium
CGCTCGAGACGAAGGAGCCGCCGCACGAGCTCGTGCGCATGATCTCGCTCGCGAACTACTTCGACAGCAAGCGCACCATCATCAACGGTCGCGCCGACGAGCCCGAGCAAGCGCTGCGCAGCGCGATGGAGCTCGAGTCGCGTTACTTCGGCGCCGGGCTGACGGCGCGGTTCCTGAAGGTGCTCGGCGTGTTTCCGCCGGGCACCGTGGTGGAGCTCTCGAACCTCGAGCCCGCGATCGTGACGCGCGCGAATCCGGCCGATCCATGGCGGCCGCAGGTGAGGATGCTGCGAGGCCCGAACGCGGGTCGCCTCGTCGAGCTGCGCGACGTGAGCGCCACCGAGGTGCGCCATCGCTTGTCGATCGTGCGCGCGATCGCGCCGCCGTTGCTGGTGCTCGCGGATGCCGTCGTCGCGCCGGTGGTCGTTCCGGTGATCGAAGAGCTGCTCCAGGTCGACTACAAGGCGGCGCGGCCCGCCCCGCAGGCCGAGGTGGCGGCGCGTGGCGCGCAGGATCGTGCGCGCGCCGAGCTCGGCGGCATGGGTGCCATCCTCGATGCGCTGCTCACCGTGCCGAACGAGGCGCTCGTGTCGGCGATGCCGCCGGCCCCGAGCGGATTCCCGCGTCCGATGATGCCGATGCCGTCGATCGCGCCGCCGCCGCGCTTCTCGAGCCATCCGCCACAAGCGCCGCAGCAAGCGCAGCGCCCCTCCGTTCCGCCGCCGGTGCAGCGACCGTCGATGCCGCCGCCGGAGACCGAGGAGTCGCTCTTGCGCCGCATCGGTCCGGTCACCTCGGTGCCCGTGCTCGTTGCCGACGTCACGAAGGTGAACCTCGATCCGCGCGCCGCGTTCGTGCTGCGCTTCCTCGACGGCATGTCGTCGATCGACGACATCCTCGATGCGAGCGGTCTGCCGCGCATCGATGCGCTGCGCATCCTCGCGAGCCTCGTCGAGGCGCGCGTCATCGCTATTCGCTGACGCGGGAGCGAGGCGGCGCCGTTCGGCTCGCTACCACCAAACGCTGGAAGCGAAACTGACGCTCGCGACGATACGTGCCGGTGAGCGACAAGCATGCCTCGTCGAACGAGACGCTGCGCACGTGCCGGAAGCCCTCCTCGAAGAGCATCGGCAACGGATCGTTGCTTCCCCACACGAAGCGCTCGCCGAGCTCCTCGACGAGATCGCGCGTCTGCTGATCGCCATCCGCGCGCGTCGCGCCTTCGACGAAGTTGCGCGTGAAGTGATCGAAGAGGAGGACGCTGCGCGGATCGCATCCCGTCGCCACGCGCCGGAGCGTGGCGCGGATGGCGGGCTCGTGGAGATACGGCGTCACGCCTTCCCACACGATCATCGCCGGCGACGACGTGTCGAAGCCGCTGCTGGCGAGACGCTCCAGGAAATCGTCTTTCTCGAAGTCGCAGGCGACGTACGTGGCCGCGTCCTTCGGATAGCCGGCTACGCGAGCGATGCTGGCGAGCTTCTCCTCCTGGGTCGCGGGCTGATCGACCTCGAAGAAGCGAACGCCCGGTCGCGCCAGGCGCGCAGCACGTGCGTCGAACCCCGCGCCGAGGACCACCACCTGCGCGCCGTGGTTCGGATCGCGATCGCGGATCCACCGTAAAACATGCTCGTCCAGCCATGCGGTGCGCACCGCGATCCAGAGCTCGCGCTCGTTCAGGAAGGCATCGACCTTCGCCGCGAGAGCCTCACCCTCGTCGCCGGCGAGCCCCGCGGCCCACGGATCGGAGATGAGCGCGTCGTCGCGTCGGGTCGCCCGCGCGCGATAGGCGGCCACGAGAAGAGCAGTGCGACTCGCATGGCGCTCGGTCATGCGCGCAACGTTAGCCGAGTTGCCGGCTGCTGGAACAGCCGGTCAGCGCACGACGCGACGGAGCAGACGCTTCGCGCCGATCGAACCGAGCGCGCCGACCGCGAACACCACCGGCGCAGCGATGCCGCCCGTGAGCGCAACGAGCCCCGCGCCGAGGAGAACGCCCGCGCCGGTCGCGATGGCGCCCGTCGTTGCTTCTTTCGCGACGTGGATGGCCGCGCTCTTCTTGTCCGTCGATCCGTTGCGCACGGCGATGATCGCTTCGACGCCGGCAACGGCGCCGTCGAGCACGAAGCCGATGCCCGCGGCCTTGCCGGCGCCCTTGAGGACCTGCGTGCCGGCCATGCGCATCGCTTGCTTGCCGATGCCCTTCGCGACAGCTCCGCCCGCAGCTGCACCCGCGCTCGACTTCAGGCCGAGCGCCGTGCCGGCCTTTGCGGTCATCGCGATGATCGGCTTCGCGGCGAGAGAGCCCGCCGACTCGAGGATCGGCCCGGTCGTCATGGCAATCGCGCGCGCGGCGCCTCGCTCCGCCACTTCGCGGACGGCGCGCTGCGCACCGGCCGAGAGCACGTGCTTGCCTCCGGCTTCGAAGAGCGCCGCGGACGACGCGAGGAGCTTCGCGGCTTCACCACCGGCGAGCGCCGCGCGAAGCGAGTCGGCGATGTTCACCACCGTGGGGTCGCTCGACTGCGAGGCGCTGGATCCGCTGCCGAAATCGACGTGCACGGGGGTCTTGGCTTTCGGGTCGTTCATCGAAACCTCGGTACCCTAGTCATAGCCATTGTCGCGCCAACGCCAAGGCGCCGCGGCAAATGAAGCAAATCAGTCGAATTGCACGCGTATTCGGTATGCGGCAGGCTTGCCTGCGGTCGTGAAAGCCCGGCCGACATACGTGCCGGCGCCGAACTTCGTCGTCTCACCGGGGCCGAACGTCGCGCCGTTCAACATGAGCTCGAATTCGACCTTTCCCGTGATCACGCCCTGGAACACGCTGAGCTTCTTCCCGGTTGGCGTCGTGAACGTGAAGTAATCGACGTCGGTGCCGCTATCGAGCACACCGCAGTAACTGAGCTCGGTGAAGGCATTGGCCGTGGCGGGAGTATCGTTCGGCTCCTCCTCCACGGCGGCGCCGATGGTGCACTCGACGGCAGGTCCGAGCGGACGCGCCGGTCCGGCCTCCATCGTGACCATCGTCGATGACTCCGCGCTGCCGCCGTCGGACGAATCCGTCGCCGGCGGGGGGTCGTCGTTGCTGCTGCATGCCCCTATCGTCATGAGGACGAGCAAAAGCGCAGCCGGCCGTGTCATCTCCACAGTCTACCATCGGTGAACCCATGCTCCCGCCCGGACTGCGTATTCCCAAAGTGGCCGCCACGGTGATGTGGATGCGCGATCCGTTCGGCCTCATGGATCGCTGCGCGAAGCGGTTCGGAGAGCCCTACACGATGGGCCTCGTGGGCTTTCCGCCCATCGTCGTGACGTATACGCCGGAGACGGTGAAGGAGATCTTCGCCGACGACGGTGAGACGTTCGCCGCGGGGAAGTTCAATCAATCACTCGCGGCGTTGCTCGGCGACAAGTCGGTGTTGATGCTCGACGGCGCCGAGCACCTCCGGCACCGGCGCTTGCTGCTGCCTCCGTTCCACGGCGAGCGCATGAAGGCGTACGGCGACGTCATGCTCGAGGCGGCTGACGCGACGATCGACGCGTGGTCGCAAGGTGACGTGTTCGCGCTGCACCCCCGCATGCAAGACATCACGCTGCGCGTGATCATCCGCACCGTGTTCGGCTTCGACGAGGGACCGCGCTTCGACGAGATGACCCGGCGCATGAAGCGCATCCTCGAGCTCGGCGCCTGGCCGCCGCTGCTCATCCCCGCGATGCGCGTCGATCTCGGACCCCGCAGCCCGTGGGGGAAGTTCAAGCGCGCAGTGGCCTTCGGCGACGAGCTCCTTCTCGAGGCGATCGCCGAACGACGGAGCACCGGCGCGCGCGGCAACGACGTGCTCTCGCTCCTCCTCGATGCGCGCGACGACAACGGACAGCCGATGAGCGACGCCGAGCTCCGCGACGAGCTCACCACGCTGCTCGTCGCCGGTCACGAGACGAGCGCGACGGCGCTCGCGTGGGCGGTGCGCTGGACGCTCGGAACGCCGGGCCTCGCGTATCGGCTTCGCACGGAGATCGCCGATGCCGTTCGCGCCGACGGAACGAAGCGCCTCACCGCGGCGCGCGCCAACGAGCTGCCGCTGGTCGATGCCATCTGCCGCGAGGCGTTGCGACTGAACCCCGTCCTGCCTCTGGTCGGACGCGTCCTCGAGCGACCCGCGCGCGTCGCCGGTCATGACCTTCCCGCGGGAACGCCGGTGGTCTGCTCGATCTATCTCGCGCAGCGTCGCCCCGAGGTCTATCCCGACCCAACGCGCTTCGATCCCTCGCGTTTTCAGGGCAAGAAGCTCACTCCGTCGGAGTTCTTCCCGTTCGGAGGCGGCATGCGTCGCTGCATCGGGATGTCGTTCGCGCTCTACGAGATGCGCATCGTCCTCGCGCGCATCTTCGAGCGCGCCCAGCTCTCGCTCGCGTCGGTGCGACCCATCGTGCCGGAGCGTCGCTCGATCACGCTGATGCCCTCGCAAGGGCTCCTGGTGCGCGTCGCGGCGTGAGCCTGCCGAGGAACCTGGCCGAGGACGTCGCCGCGATGTCACATGGGCGCGGCGCATTCGACGAACGGGCCTGCGAGATTGGTTCCCGATGGGTCAGCCTCGCCTCGGCACGATCGACGTCGGATCCAACGCGATCCGTCTTCGTATCGTGGAGGTCGCCTACGGCCAGGTCATCCGCGAGGTGACCTCGGCGCGCGCGTCGGTTCGGCTCGGTCGCGACGTGTTCCGCTCGGGTCGGCTCTCGAAGACGACGCTCGACGACGCGACGCGCGCTCTTGCGCAGTTCCGCGCCACCATGGATCGCGAAGAGGTCGCTTCGTATCGCGCCGTGGCCACGAGCGCGACGCGCGAGGCCGCGAACGGCGCCGAGCTCGTCCTTCGCTCCGAGCATGAGGCCGGCATCGAGCTCGAGACGATCGACGGCTACGAAGAGGCGCGGCTCGTGAACGTCGCCGTCGCGAAGGCGGTGCGCCTCGTCGGTCGTAGCGCGCTCACCGACGTCGGTGGTGGCTCGACCGAGGTCACGTTGCTCGACGGACGGCGCCGCCTGCGCAGCGTCTCGTTGCCGCTCGGGACGGTTCGCCTCCTCGAAGCATGGAACCCCGACGGCGGCGCGGTCGGCCGGCGTCAGCTCGGCATCCTCACCGAGGTCGTCGATCGCGCGCTTGCCGACGTCGCGCCGGATCTCGCCCGCGCCGATCGCGTTCTCGCGACCGGTGGCACCGTCACCGCGCTCGCCAAGCTCTGCGGGCGTGACGGTCACGGCGTGAGCGTCGCGCGCCTCGCGCATCTGCTCGAGCGACTGCGGAAGATGAACGAAGCGGAGCGCGCGACCACCTTCGGCATCCGTGCCGATCGCGCCGACACCATCTTGCCTGCGGCGGTCATCTTGACGCGCGTCGCGGCCGCGGCCGGCGCGAAGACGATCGAAGCGCCGGGCGTCGGGATCCGCGACGGCATCCTGACGGAGCTGGCGGCGGCGCGCCGGAGCTCGTCCTCGCTTCGCATTCGCATTCGCGTGCAGCGCGAGCGCGGCGCTTCTGTCTCGTAGTCACGTCACCCGTGTAGCAGCCGCGTGACGGTTTCGGTTGGGCTCGCCGCTCGCCTTGGCCGGCCCATCGCTGCGTGGAAGCGTCGAATCATGGCGATGCGTGGACGGCTCTCGCTCTCTCTCGTCGTTGCCGGCGCCGCGCTCGCCATCGCGGGGTGTCGACCGCAAACATCCACGTCGACGTCCGCATCAGCGATCGTGCCCTCGCCTCACGCGCCGTTCGCCGTCGCCATCGTCGTCGATCAGCTCTCGGCGTGGGTCGCGGCATCGCGTTGGCCGGAGCTCCCCGAGGACGGCGGATTCGCGCGCCTGAGGCGCGAGGGCACGTGGGTGAAGAACATGCGCTATCCATATGCCGTCACCGACACCGCGCCGGGACACGCTGCGCTGCACACCGGCCAGGTCCCTGCCGACTCCGGGATCGTCGGCAACGAGCTGCCCGACGGCGCCGGCGATCGCTTCACGATCCTGCGCGACGACACGACGCGAACGGTGACACCTGCCGGCGTACGCGCGACGCCCAGCTCATCGGCCGCGCTGCTTCGTGCGGACACCGTCGCCGATCGCCTGCGCGCGGCGCGCCCCGATGCGCTCGTGGTCAGCATCTCGCTCAAGGACCGCGCCGCGATCCTCTCCGCTGGCAAGCACCCGACGCACGCGCTCTGGTTCGACGCCGCGCAGGACTCCTTCGTGACGTCGACGGCATTCGAAGCCGGGTATCCGCGATGGGCATCGGCGCTCAGCGATCCTCGAGCGGTGGCGAAGGCGCGGCGCCTCCCGTGGGAGCTCGGCGATCGCGCGTGGGTCGCCGAACACTCCGCGGGCCCCGATGAACAGCCTGGCGAAGGCGATCTCGACGGGCTCGGCACGACGTTCCCGCACGTCGCGCGCACCGGCGCTTCCTTTCGCGCGCTGCCCGCGAGCGACGGCATGATCCTCGATCTCGCTCTCGCAGCGATCGACGCCGAGTACGACGCGTCGAAGCCGACGCTGCTCCTCCTCAGCATGTCGGCCTCCGACGTCATCGGTCACGTGTTCGGTCCCGACTCGTGGGAGGCGTGGGATCACCTTCGCAAGCTCGACGCGCGGCTCGCGCTTCTTCTCGATGCGCTGGATCGTCGGGTCGGCAAGAGCGTGCCGGTGCTCCTCGCCGGCGATCACGGAAACCTCTCGATGCCGGAGATCTCGCCGGCGCGAGCAGGAGTGAGCTGCCCGTCGGCGAGCGGATCCGACGGAAAAATGGCTGCTCCCGACCCGTACGGCCGTCCGTGTGCGACCGGCGTGAGGCTCGAGCCGCGCGCGCTGGAGCTCGAGCTCGCGGCAGCGACACGAGCCGCGCTCGGCGGCGGCGAGTGGATCCGCGGGCTCGCCGATCCGTACCTGTTCCTCACGCCCGCCGGCCGCGCGCTGACCGGGAAGCGTCGCGCCGTTCTCGACGACGTCATCCGTCGCACACTGGGCAAGCATCAGGACGGCCTCGCCGACGTCATCGATGCGCGCACGCTCGCGGCGGAGTGCCCCGACGTCCGCGCGCGATCGAAGGCTGCTCCTGCGCGCGCGAGGATCGGCGAGGACGTCATCACGCTGGTCTGCCGCGCGTGGTCTCCGCTCGTGGGCGCCGGCGACTACTACCTCGTGCCACGCGTCGGCTCGAGCTTCGACGGCGAGATCGTCCGCGGCAAGGGCGCGAGCCACGGTTCGCCGAGCGTCTACGATCGCACGGTGCCGATGCTCGTGCGTGCACCGCGTGTCATCGATGCCGGCGCAATGGTGGACGATCCGGTCGACTTCTCGGTCTTCGCTGCGCTCGAAGCTGCGTTCGTCGGGCTCGATCAACGAGCGCCGC
>JAXDMI010000419.1:0-7423 GCA_034666145.1 Myxococcales bacterium
GTCGCGCAACGCCGGCACGGCAACGGTAGCGGCACCGGCCGCTCCCGCGGCGGCAACCCCGTCGATCGCGAAGGCGCGCGGAGCGGCGAAGGCAGCTGCTGCGGCGAAGGCACCGGCCGCGAAGGCACCGGCCGCGAAGGCAGCGGCAGCGAAGGCGCCGGCAGCAAAGGCAGCACCGGCGAAGGCACCGGCAGCGAAGGCAGCACCGGCGAAGGCAGCACCGGCGAAGACGCCGGCCGCGAAGACAGCGCCGGCAGCGCCGGCGAAGAAGGCTGGCGCGGGCGCGCCGAAGAAGGCGGCATCGCCGAAGCAGTCGGGCGGCGTGAAGCCGCCGGTCGGCACGCGTCACGTGGTGCAGTCGAAGGCCGAAGGGCCCGCGAAGAAGAACGCTCCGCAGCCCTCGACCGAGGGCGCCCGCACGGCAGCGTCGCGTCGCTCGCGCCGCTGAACGTCGAATCGACCTGAAATCCGGGCGCGGTGGCGCGCCCACTCCAGGCGCGCGACCGCGCGGGACGCGTTCGGCAATCGCTGAACGTTGCGCCCGGGCGTGCGCCGGCGCCACCATGGCTCCATGGTGGATGACGACGCCGAGCGCGCGCAGACGGAGCTGCGAGGACCTTCCTCGGGCTCGGGCCGTTCCGACACGGGCATCGGTGATCCCGATGCCGCCGTCGTCGTCTACGCATTCGAGGAGCGCTACGAGATCCGCAAGCGCCTCGGCGAAGGTGGCATGGGCGAGGTGCGCCTCTGCCGCGACCGCATGATCGGTCGCGAGGTCGCGATGAAGGTCGTCCTCCCGTCGATGACGGGACGCGGCGAGATCCAAGCGCGCTTCGTGCGCGAGGCCCGCGTGCAAGGCCAGCTCGAGCACCCGGCCATCGTCCCGGTCCACGACTTCGGCGTCGACAGCGACGGCAACGCGTTCTTCACGATGAAGCGCGTGCGCGGCGTCACGCTCGAAGACGTCCTCGATCGGCTCCGTCGCGGCGACGAAGCAACGATGCGCGAGCACACGCGCCACAAGCTGCTCGGGGCGTTCGCGCGCGTCTGTCTCGCGATCGACTTCGCGCACGAGCGCGGCGTCCTCCACCGCGATCTCAAGCCCGCGAACATCATGCTCGGCGGCTACGGCGAGGTGTACGTGCTCGACTGGGGCCTCGCGAAGGTGCGCGGCGCATCGAAGTCGGTCGACGTATCCATCCCCGATCTCTCCAAGCTCGCAGGCGACGACCTCGACGACGACCGCGGCGACGACCTCGACGACGAAGGACCGAAGTCGAGCTCGCACATGCGGGCGATCGTGGGCGCTGGCTCGCGCGCGACCCAGGCCGGTTCGCTCCTCGGAACGCCGGGCTACATGGCGCCCGAGCAGATCCGTGGCGAGGAGGTCGACGAGCGCACCGACGTCTACGGCCTCGGCGGGATCCTCTTCGAGATGCTCACGCTCGTGCCGCTCCACGGTGAGCCGCCCATCGCGGCGATGATGGGTCGCGCGCTCCACGGCGTCGACGCTCGACCGTCGAAGCGAGCACCGAAGCGCGATGTCCCGCCCGAGCTCGAGCTCGTCTGCGTGCGCGCCTGCGCGTCGAAACGAGACGAGCGCTATCGGTCGGCGCGCGAGCTCGCCGACTCGATCGAGGCTTTTCTCAGCGGTGATCGTGACCTCGAGCTCCGCGAGGAGCTCGCCCTCGTGCACCTCGATCACGCGCGCGACGCCGCGAGCCGCATGCTGGTGCCGGGCGCATCGAACGACGAGCGAACGCTGGCGCTGCGGGAGGTGGGCCGCGCCATCGCGCTCGTTCCGGATGATCCCGAGGCCCTCGCGCTGCTCGTCAGGCTCCTCACCGAGCCACCCAAGGTGCCGCCGCCCGAGGTCGTCGAAGCCATCGATCGCTCCGCGCGTGATTCGCAGCGCAGGATGCTGCCGCGCATCGCGCTCGCGTTCAGCGCGAGCTGGGTCATCTTCTTTCCACTGCAGGTCGCGATGGGAATCCGCAGCTGGAAGCTGGCCCTCGTGCCGCTCTCGCTCTGGATGCTCGCGTCACTGCTGGCGTGGGTCGCGTACAAGCTCGATCACACGGGAGCGAAGATCTTCCCGTACGTGACGTTGCTCACCGGCGTTGCGCTCGCAGCGACCACGCTCCTCCATGGTCCGTTCCTCGTGGTGCCCGCGCTCGCGGGCGTCATGGCGATGGGCATGGCGCTCGTGCGCCGCAAGGAGGACCGCGTCTTCTCGACCGCGGTGAACGTGCTCGCGGTGGTCGTTCCTTCGCTGCTCGCGTGGGCCGGCATGCACCCCGTCGTCCATAGCTTCATCGGCGGGAATCTCGTGATCGCGCCGGGTGCGCTCGAGCTACCGCGTGAGGGGACCTTCGTCATCCTCACGATGGTGAACGTCCTCGTGGTCGTCATCGCGGCGGTCTTCGCCGGCGAATACCGCGATCAGCTCGGGCGCCTCGAGCTGCAGCGGCATCTCCAGGCCTGGCAGCTCGGGCAGCTCGTTCCCGCCGCCGCCGCGCATGCACTGACGCGTTCCGGCGCGCCCGAGAGCGTGGACCCCAGCTTGCCCGCACGAAAGTGAGCTGCTACCCCCACCGCACGATGGAGCCTTCTGTCCTCACCCGCGCTTCCGGCGCGGACCCCTCGACCGAGCGTCGCCTCACGCGCGCCATGGCGCGCGCGTTGATGGACTTCCAGATGCTCGCCGACGGCGATCGCGTGATGGTCTGCGTGAGCGGCGGCAAGGACAGCTACACGATGCTGCACATGCTGCGCGAGCTGCAGAAGCGCGCCCCGATCCGCTTCGAGCTCGTCGTCGTGAACATCGACCAGGGCCATCCGGGCTACCCCGCGGACCGCCTGCGCAAGTACATGCGCGACGAGGGCTACGACTTCACGATGATCGAGGAGGACACGTACTCGATCGTCACGGACAAGATCCCCGAGGGCAAGACGTACTGCTCGCTCTGCTCGCGGCTCCGGCGCGGCATCCTCTATCGCGTCGCGAAGGAGATGCGCTGCACGAAGATCGCGCTCGGTCACCATCGCGACGACATCCTCCAGACGCTGCTCCTGAACCTCTTTTTCGCGGGCCAGCTCGCGGCCATGCCGCCGAAGCTGATGGCGCAGGACGGGCACGTCGTCATCCGCCCTCTCGCCTATTGCGCAGAGGAGGACATCGCAGCTTTTTCGAAGGAAATGGCCTTCCCGATCCTGCCGTGTGACCTGTGCGGCTCGCAGGACAACCTCCAGCGCAAGATCGTCGGACAGATGATCAACGACCTGGAGGAGAAGCATCCCGACATCAAGGCGGTGATGCTCGCCGCGACGCAGAACGTCCGCCCGAGCCATCTCCTCGACAAGGGTCTGTGGAGCAAGCTGGGCCTCGAGGCAGCGCGCGAGGTCGAGGAGGGCGACGGTCTCGTCGGCGCATCACGGCTCGTTCGCGACGTGCGTCCCAGCAGCATCGAAGGATGACCGAGCCGCCTCCGCCTCCTTCCGCGGGCGTGGAGAGCGCACCGGTCTCGGCGCGGACGCGTTCGCGGAGGAACGTGGTGCTCACGCGCCTCTCCGAGCTCGGAGCTTCAGCGCAGGCCGCGATTCCAGGCCTCTACGCGTGGTCGATCACCGTGGCACCGGCCGCGTGGTCACGCGGCGCGCCGATCTTCGCGAAGGTTGCGGCGATCATCGGTGTCATCGCGCTCGTCACCGCGCCGCTGGTCGAGGGCGCGGGTCTCCGTCGTCCCGAGCCTCCGCCGCCTCCCGATCCGTACCTCGATCCTGGCGCGGGCCGTCCCTCGCAAGCTCCGCCTGCACCGACCGGGATGGCTGCGCTGCGTGCGTGGACGGGTCCGACGTGGGCGCGCATCTGGTCGGTGTGGGGTTTCGTCCTCTCGAGCGCCATCGTCTGGACGCTCGCCCCCGGCGCGCTGTCGTCGGCGCGTCTCGACGGCGTGCGCGGCGCTCTCGGCGTCGTGGGATGGGCGCTCTTCGCGTTCGCCTCGGCGGGGCCGTCGCTGCGCGCGGACCCCGACGCGTCGGCGAGGATCGTGGCCGGCAGCTCGCTCAAGCCGCGCTCGGAGCTCCCGCGCGGTGACGGCGCCTACGTGGCCGCCGGCGTGGTCCTCGCGCTCGCGATGCAGGCGGTGGGATGGGGCGTTCCCACGCCGGAGCGCGCCGTGCTCGTTCGTCTCGTCACCGTCGTGTGCGGAGTCGCGGTCCTCGGCGCGACGACCAGCATCGCCCTCGCGCGTCACGTACCCCGCGCTCGCGCCACGCGGAGCCTGCGCTTGCGCCGCGCGCTGCCGTGGGTGGTCATGCTGGCGCTCTTTCTCGGCTCGGGCATCCTTCTCACCCTTGCACGGTGACCGCTGACGTCGGGCTCACTCGGCGTTATCGTTCCACGGTCATGCAGGTGCTCGACGTGCTCGCCGCTGCCCTCGTCATCGGTGCCGCCACGGCGTTCACCTTCGGCGCGCTCGCGCTCACGCGCTCGAACGACGTGGAAGCCCTGTATTTCCTGGTCGTCGGCGTCGTCGCGCTGCGCGCGGGCGTCCAGCTCGTGCGACCCGGAGCCAGTGCATGAAGGGCGTGGTCGCGCGCATTGCACTGGCGAGCCTGCTCGCGTCGAGCTCGTCGTGCAACGGCACCCACGAGGCGCCGCCTCCGGCCGAGCAAGCCGCGCTCGGCGGCGACGCCGCTGCCCGCGTCGGCTCGGACGTCATCCCGGTCTCGTTGGTGGCCAAGGTCGCCGCCGCGCAGCACATCACGCCGCGCGAAGCGCTGAAGCGTCTCGTCGACGATGCCGTCGCTGCCGAGGCCGCACGTAGCAAGGGCAGGGATCGCGAGCTTCCGACGTCCTGGCAGCTCACCGCAGCGCGCGCCCGCATGACCGCCGATCGCCTGCTCGCCGACGCCAAGCTCGGCGGTCCGCCGACCGACGAGGAGATCAAGACGCTCAGCGCGCGCTACTGGCGCGAGGTCGATCGTCCGCCCGCAGTGCGGGTCGTCCATGCGCTCGTCCCGCGCCCGAAGAAGCCGGATCCCGCGGCCGAAGCGAGCGCCCGCGCCCTGGCCGGGCACCTGCACGAAGCCTTGGTCGACGCGAAGGACGTCGACGACTTCGAGGCGAAGGCGAAGGCCGTTCCCGCTCCCGGTGTCGAAGTGGTCGTGGAGAAGCTCCCCGCCTTCACCGACGAGGGCGCGTCGATCGAGAGCGATCAGCGTCTCGAGCCCGCGTTTGCGCACGCGGCGTTCGCCATCGGCGAGCCCGGCATGACCAGCGCCGTCGTCGAGAGCCGATACGGCTGGCACGTCATCCGGCTCGTGGAGCGCATCCCGGAGCAGCGCATGCCTTTCGAGGCGCGAAGGATCGCGTTCGCCGACGAGACGGTCGCCATGCGCGCCGCTGCCGCGACGAAGGAGCGCGTCGAAGCGTTGCGGCCCGCGAGGCCGATCACGATCGCGCCTTCTGCCGAGAACCTCATGCGCTTGCTCATGACTCCCGCAGGACGCGGGCTCACCCCGTGATGGAGCGCCGGCCGCGCGCCGGAGAGCTGCCCGCGAAG
The DNA here is from genome assembly GCA_034666145.1 of Myxococcales bacterium. Classification (GTDB taxonomy): domain Bacteria; phylum Myxococcota_A; class Polyangia; order Polyangiales; family Polyangiaceae; genus Labilithrix. The sequence goes on from JAXDMI010000419.1 coordinate 5,568, forward strand.
CGGGTCTTGCGACCATCGCGCCCACCCGCGCGCGACATGGACGCGACGCCCTTCGCGCAGATCTTGATCGATCTGATCCTGCGTTTGCCGGGCGCCTATGCGTGCGCGCTGGTCGACCTCGGCGGCGAGACCGTCGATTACGCCGGCGTCGTGAATCCCTTCGACGTGAAGATCGCCGCCGCGCACATGCGAATCATCTTGAACGACCTCGAAGAGTACGGCGGCCTCGGCAAACCGCGTTGGGTCGTGCTCCGCGGCGAGAAGCGGAGCTTCGTCGCGCGCCGCCTTCCGGACGGCTACGCGCTGGTCGTGATGCTGCGCCGTCGGGCGGGCTTCACGGCGTCGGCGCGTGCGTACGCCACCTGCGAGCGCGAGCTCTCCGCGGAGGCAGGGTGGGGCACGTACGACGGGCCGCGCTGGTTTCCCGTCGTGGTCGAGGTCGATCGCCGCGGCCGCCCCACGACGATCGCCGGCAGCGGCGCGAGAGCCGACGCCAGCGCCGAGGCATCGGGGGTCACCGTCGAGGTCTTCGGCTCCGTGATGGGCCTGCCGCAGAACGAGCGCGGCTTTCGCGTGCGAACGGCGACCGGAAGTGAGCTCACGGTGGTCCGAGAGGCTGGAAACACCTGGTACGCAGACGACGATCTGGCCGCGCTCGGCCCCCGCAAAGAGGGCGGTTCGGAGGGCGGTTCGTGACGTCTCCGCCACGCCGACGACCCCTCGGGTGCAAAAACGCCACGCTTTGCGTGCGACCTACACGCGAAAATCCTCAATGATCATCAGGATCTCGAATCAAAGCGCACATCGCCGCCTTTTTTCGATTTGACACCGGGGCCCCCCTGACTATTTTCCGCGCCCCTCCAGCAGGTCGCCGACCGCGACCGCCGCCCTTCAAGGCGGTACGTCAAAGCCGCTTTGGCCTGCTGAGGAAAGCCTGTGGAGAACCCGGTCTTCCCCCAGGGTTCCAGAGCTCCCAAGCCCTGGAAGCCATGGAGCAAAGCCGGAACCTCTCCCCCGACCATCCCCATGTGGATAACACGTGCGGTGGTCGCGGCTCCCCTGCCAGAGCTCCATGATCCTTGATCTGGAACCTTGGCCTCGACCCGTAAACGGTTGAGTTCGGTGAGAAAAACAGGATCTACTTCTTGACGAGGTACCGGGCGCCAACTACTAATGGCTCCCACGTTCGCACCCTCCCGGGGGGATTCGAAAACGGGTAGCGCAAGCCGCTCGGTTCGAGTACGAGGGGGTCCAGCTCCGAGAAACCGCGCAAGCGGTCGACAGAGCAGGAAAAAGGCGCGGACGGAGCGGACGAAGAGAAATCTTCCAGAAGCTCAAAAAAATAGTTGACCGGCAGAATGCGGCGACTATGATTCGCGACCCCGACGCAGCCAGGCGAAAGCCTGACGCGCAGCGGGTGACACGTAGCCGGGCAACCGGCCTCGGTCCTTGAAAACTGAATCGTACGTTCACTTTAGACGAATCTAGAGTGGGCTCCCGGAAGGCGCGATGCCGTCCCCGTCCTCTCTGACCATATCGGTCAGACAGCGACCAGGCCGAGCAGAAGCGACCTTCCTATAACCAGCATCGATTCACCTCGATGCTGGCGGGAGAGAAAGCGTACTCGTCTCATCAGGCGGAAACGTCCCGATGAGCTCGAGCAACGAGCTCTCCATCTCCAAAAGGATCAAGGGCCGCCTCAGAAGACCTTCGGGTCTCTCGGACGGTTCCAAAAGTTCAACTGGAGAGTTTGATCCTGGCTCAGAACGAACGTTAGCGGCGCGCCTAACACATGCAAGTCGCACGAGAAAGGGCTTCGGCCCCGGTACAGTGGCGCACGGGTGAGTAACACGTGG
>JAXDMI010000420.1:0-2560 GCA_034666145.1 Myxococcales bacterium
TGTACCACGTTGCGACGAACGCCGATGTCGGCGAGATCGACGTCTCGTGGATCGACGAAGAGGACCTGCACGTGAACCCGATGGGCGCGAAGGGCATCGGCGAGATCGGCATCGTGGGCACCGCCGCGGCGGTCGCGAATGCGGTCTACAACGCGACGGGGGTCCGCGTCCGTGACCTGCCTATCACGCCGGCCAAGCTCCTCGGCAGCCTTTAGCCCGCGTCAGTCCTGCTCGTGGTCGCGCTCGCACCAGTCGGGACAAGTGCACTCGGCGGTCTCCCACCTCGGAGCCGGCGTGGGCTCTTCCACGGGTGCTTCGACGATCTCGGCCATCATCTGCTCCTTTCGGATCCCAGTCTGTTGACAGCATACGTGGTTTCGGATCCAAAGTAAACCTCTACGCTTCGTGGTCTGGCGCTTGACAGCCGTTTCCTCTGGGATCTAGGATCCCATAATGGTCGTTTCGCCCAACAAGGAGCCTTGATGGACATCGAAAATCGGATCCAAGAACAGACGGCACAGCTGGAGGCGCAGTGGGCCCAGGACGAGCGCTGGGCCGGGATCGAGCGCACGTACACGGCCGAGGACGTCGTCCGGCTCCGGGGCTCGATCGTCCCCGAGTGCACGCTGGGCCGCGTCGGGTCCGAGCGGCTCTGGCGGCTGCTGACGGAGGACGGCTACATCAACGCGCTCGGCGCGATGACCGGCGGCCAGGCGGTGCAGATGGTCAAGGCCGGCCTGCGGGCGATCTACCTCTCCGGCTGGCAGGTCGCGGCCGACGCCAACCTGTCCGGATCCACGTACCCCGACCAGAGCCTCTACCCGGCGAACTCGGTGCCGCAGGTCGTGCGGCGCCTCAACAACGCCTTGCTCCGCGCCGACCAGATCGATTGGTCGGAGGGTCGCAACGGCACCGACTGGCTGGCGCCGATCGTTGCCGATGCGGAAGCGGGCTTCGGCGGCGCCCTCAACGCATACGAGCTGATGCGGGGGATGATCGAATCGGGCGCCGCCGGAGTCCACTTCGAGGATCAGCTCTCGTCCGAGAAGAAGTGCGGCCATCTCGGCGGCAAGGTGCTCGTGCCGACGTCGCAGTTCATCCGCACGCTGACGGCCGCGCGCCTGGCCGCGGACGTGCTCAACGTGCCGACGGTGCTCGTCGCGCGCACCGACGCGCTGAGCGCGAATCTGCTGACGAGCGACGTCGACGAGCGCGACGCCTCGTTCGTGACCGGCGAGCGCACGAGCGAAGGGTTCTTCCGGATTCAGGACGGTCTCGAGGCCGCGATCGCGCGGTCGCTCGCCTACGCGCCGTATGCCGACGTGCTGTGGTTCGAGACGTCGACGCCCGACATGGGCGAGGCGAAGGAGTTCGCCGCGGCGATCCACGAAAAGCATCCGCGCAAGCTGCTCGCCTACAACTGCTCGCCGTCGTTCAACTGGAAGAAGGCGCTCTCCGACGAGGAGATCGCCGGCTTCCAGCAGCAGCTCGGCGAATGGGGCTACCGCTTCCAGTTCATCACGCTGGCCGGCTTCCACTCGTTGAATGCCGGGATGTTCGAGCTGGCGCAGGGCTACCGCGAGCGCGGGATGAGCGCGTACGTCGATTTGCAAGAGCGCGAATTTGCGATGGAGGCCGACGGCTACACCGCCACGAAGCACCAGCGGGAGGTCGGTGCGGGATACTTCGACAAGGTGATGCAGGCCGTGTCCAAGGACTCATCGACGCTCGCGCTCCACGGGTCGACGGAGGAAGAGCAATTCGCGTAGAAGCCGATGTGCTTTCGCGCGAGGCCCTCGACTTCGTCGACAGGCTTCACACGGAGCTGAATCCGGAACGCGAGCGCCTGCTCGCGGCCCGGGACGCACGCAAGGGATCGCCGCTGCGCTTCGTGCCGGCGCCGGAGGACTTCACGGTCGCCCCGGCGCCGGCCGACCTGCAGGACCGGCGCACCGAGATCACGGGGCCCGTTGAGCGCAAGATGATGATCAACGCGCTCAACTCGGGGGCCAAGGTCTTCATGGCGGACTTCGAGGACGCGAACTCGCCGACCTGGGACAACGTCTGTGACGGGCAACGCAACATCCACGACGCCGTACGTCGCACGATCGAGCTCGACACGGGCGAGAAGCAGTACCGACTGAACGACGAGACGGCGACGCTCGTGATCCGGCCGCGCGGCTGGCACCTCGTCGAGCGCCATCACGAGGTCGACGGCGAGCCGATCAGCGCCTCGTTGTTCGACTTCGGGCTCGTCGTGTTCAACAACGCGCAGGAACAGCTCGCGCGCGGGACCGGGCCGTACTTCTACCTCCCGAAGCTCGAGTCGCACGAGGAGGCGCGGTTGTGGGCACGGGCGTACGCGCTCGCCGAGGAGGAGCTCGGCCTGCCGCACGGCTCGATCAAGTGCACCGTGCTGATCGAGACGATCCTCGCCGCCTACGAGATGGACGCGATCCTCTACGAGCTGCGGGAGCACTCGTGCGCGCTCAACGCGGGCCGGTGGGACTACATCTTCAGCTGCATCAAGAAGACCGGTGCGGTGCTGCCGGACCGCGGG
>JAXDMI010000421.1:0-5743 GCA_034666145.1 Myxococcales bacterium
CGCCGAACAGACGGAGCCGCTAGGCGGCTCGCCGTCCGCGCTCGAGACATCGGCGCCGCGGGCGCGCGCGCGTTGGCGTCGCTATCTGATCTGGTTCGCCGTGCTGCTCGTGTTCGCGGTGCCGTTCTGGTGGCTGCTTCGTTCGCACGAGGGCACGAAGCCGGCTGCGCCCGTGCCGCCGGTGACCGTCGTCGCAGCGACCGCGCAGCAGGCGAGCGTGCCCGTCTATCTCGATGCGATCGGGACGGTCACGCCGCTGCGTACGGCGAGGATCTCGAGTCAGGTCAACGGCCAAGTGATGACCGTGCACTACAACGAAGGCCAGCTCGTTCGACTCGGCACGCCGCTCGTGGAGATCGACGCGCGTCCGTTCGAGGCGACGCTGCTGCAGGCGCAGGGCGTGCTCGAGCGAGATCTGCAGGTGCTCGCGCAGGCCACGATGGACCTGGAGCGATTTCGTGCAGCGTGGGCCAAGAACGCGATCGCGAAGCAGCAGCTCGACGACCAGGAGAAGCTCGTCCAGCAGACGGAAGGCACGGTGAAGAACGACCGCGGCACCGTGAAATTCGACGAAGTCCAGGTCAGCTTCTGCCACATCACAGCGCCGTTCACGGGCCGCATCGGTCTGCGCCTCGTGGACCCGGGCAACATCGTCAATTCGGCGAGCGCGACGACGCTCGCGGTGATCACGCAGCTTCAGCCGATCACCGTCGTGTTCACCGTGTCGGAGGATGATCTCGGTGAGGTGCTCGAGCAGACCCGCCGCGACGTTCGACTCGAGGTCGATGCGTACGACCGCGTGAAGTCGAAGAGGCTCGCCGCCGGGAAGCTCACCACGATCGACAACCAGATCGACACGACGACCGGCACAGTGAAGCTGCGCGCGATCTTCGACAACGACGACGAAGCGCTGTTTCCGAACCAGTTCGTGAACACGAGGCTCCTCGTGCGGACCGTCGAAGGCGCAACGACGGTGCCGTCGTCGGCGGTCCAGCACAACGGGACGCAGGCCTTCCTCTACGTGATCCAGGACGCGCATGCGCACGTCCGGAACGTGAAGACGGGCGTCGTCGAAGGCGACGTCACGCAGGTCGACGGCGTCGCCCCCGGCACCGTGGTCGCGAACAGCAGCTTCGAGAAGCTGCAGGACGGCGTCGCCGTGCTGATCGGCGGTCCGCCGCCGGTGCCCAGCGGCACCCTCGGGATGGGGAGCTCGCCGCCATGAGCCCGTCGCGTCCGTTCATCCTGCGGCCGGTCGCGACGGCGCTCTTGATGGCGGCGATCATGCTCGCGGGAATCGTCTCGTACACGCAGCTGCCCGTGTCTGCGCTGCCCCAGGTCGATTACCCGACCATCCAGGTCGTCACGTTCTATCCGGGGGCGAGCCCCGAGGTCACGTCGACGACGGTCACGGCGCCGCTCGAGCGGCAGTTCGGTCAGCTCCAGGGGCTGCGCCAGATGACGTCGACAAGCGCGAGCGGCGTCTCGGTCATCGTGATGCAGTTCGTCCTGTCCCTCGACATCGACGTCGCCGAGCAGGAGGTCCAGGCCGGGATCAACGCGGCCCAGAGCTACTTGCCGTCGAACCTTCCGACGCCGCCGACCTACAGCAAGACGAACCCGGCAGACGCGCCGATCCTCACGCTGGCGATCACGTCGGGCACCATCCCGCTCCCGCGGGTCTACGACCTCGTCGACACGCGGCTCGCGCCGAAGATCTCGCAGCTGACCGGTGTTGGTCTCGTGCGGATCAGCGGCGGACAGAAGCCGGCGGTGCGGATCCAGGCGAATCCAGTGGCGCTCGCGTCGTACGGCATCGACCTGGAGGCGCTGCGCACGGCCATCACGCAGGCGAGCTCGAACTCCGCTAAGGGGAGCTTCGACGGGGCACGCCAGAGCTACCAGATCGACGCCAACGACCAGCTCACGACCAGCGCTGATTACAGGAGTGTCGTGGTCGCGTACCGCAACGGCGCGCCGGTGGTCCTCTCGAGCGTCGCGCGCGTGATCGACGGCCAGGAGACGAACCTGCAAGCGGCGTGGATGAACGAGACCCCCGCGGTGATCGTGAACATCCAGCGCCAGCCGGGCGCCAACACCATCGCCGTGGTCGACCAGATCGAGAAGGTGCTGCCCCAGCTCGAGGCCACGCTGCCCGCCGACCTCCACGTCACGATCCTGACCAACCTCACGACGAGCATCAAGTCGTCGATCAGCGACGTCGAATTCGAGCTGATGCTGACGATCGTCCTCGTCGTGCTGGTGATCTTCGTCTTCTTGCGCAGCCTGCGCGCCACGATCATCCCGAGCGTCGCCGTGCCGCTCTCGCTCGTGGGGACGTTCGCAGCGATGTATGCCCTCGGTTACAGCCTCGACAACCTCTCGCTCATGGCGCTCACGATCTCGACGGGCTTCGTCGTCGACGACGCCATCGTGATGATCGAGAACATCTCGCGCTACATCGAGGCCGGCGAGCCGCCGTTGCAGGCCGCGCTCAAAGGCGCCGAGCAGATCGGCTTCACGATCGTCTCGCTGACCGTCTCGCTCATCGCGGTCCTGGTGCCGCTGCTCTTCATGGGAGACGTCGTCGGTCGACTCTTTCGCGAGTTCGCCGTGACGCTCGCCGTCACGATCGTGATCTCGGCGATCGTGTCACTCACGCTCACGCCGATGATGGCCGCGCGCATCCTGCGCCACGACCCGAGCGCCCAGCAGGGCAGGGTGTATCGCTGGTCCGAGAGCCTCTTCGATCGCATGATCGGGTTCTACGGACGCACGCTGAAGGTGGTGCTCGCGCACCAGAGGATCACGCTGTTCGTGGCGGTGGCGACGCTGCTCCTCACCGTGGCGCTCTATGCGCTCATCCCCAAGGGCTTCTTCCCCATCCAGGACACCGGCGTCATCCAGGGCGTCTCGCAGGCGCCGGCGTCGATCTCGTTCTCGGCCATGGCGGAGCGCCAGAAGAAGCTGGCGCGCGTGATCCTCCGCGACCCGGCGGTCGCGAGCCTGTCGTCCTTCATCGGTGCCGACGGCACCAACACCACGCTGAACAGCGGACGGTTCTCGATCAACCTGAAGCCGCTCGCGGATCGCGACCTCAGCGCCGCCGAGGTCATCCGTCGTTTGCAGCCGGAGCTCGCACGCGAGGTGGAGGGCATCACCCTCTACATGCAGCCGGTCCAGAACATCACCGTCGACGATCGCTCGAGCCGCACGCAGTACCAGTACACGCTCGAAGATCCCAACGCCGACGAGCTCAACGAGTGGACCGCGAAGTTCGTGGCGCGTCTGAAGCAGCTCTCCGAGCTGACCGACGTCGCGACCGATCAGCAAGTCGACGGTCTGGCGGCGTTCATCACCGTCGATCGGGTGACGGCATCGCGGCTCGGACTCTCGCCGGCGGGCATCGACAACACGCTCTACGACGCGTTCGGCCAGCGCCAGATCAACACGATGTACACGCAGTCGAACCAGTACCACGTGATCCTCGAAGCGGAGCCGAGCTTCCAGACGGGGCCACTGGCGCTCGACAACATCTATCTCCAGGCGGGGGCCTCGGTGGGCGCCACCGGGCAGACCACGGTGAACAGCTTCGCAACGTCGGGCTCCCCGGCTGCGGGCAGCAACACCCTGACGGAGCCCGTGCTCTTCACGCCCACGCCGAGCCTGAACGTCCTCGCGCCGATCCCCAACGTGCTCACCGTCACGCCGGCGTCGTCGAGCACGACCGGCGCGTCGAGCCCGAACATTCCCAGCGTGACGCAGCTCGCGGAGTCCGTGCCGCTGAGCGCAATCGCGAAGGTGAAGATGACGACGCATCCGTTGTCGATCACCCACCAGGGTCAATTTCCAGCGGTCACCGTCTCGTTCAACCTCGCGAGGAACGCGTCGCTCGGCACCGCCATCTCCGACATCGATGCCGTCGCTCGCGACATGCATTTCCCGCCGGCCTTGCAGGCCGAATTCCAGGGAACGGCCGGCGCCTTCCGGAGCTCGCTCGCGAACGAGGGGCTGCTCATCCTGGCGGCGCTCGTCATCGTCTACATCGTGCTCGGCGTCCTCTACGAGAGCTTCATCCACCCCGTCACGATCCTGTCGACGCTTCCGTCCGCGGGCGTCGGTGCCTTGCTTGCGCTGATCCTCTTCGGTCAGGACCTCAGCGTCGTCGCGATCATCGGGATCGTGCTGCTGATCGGCATCGTCAAGAAGAACGGCATCATGATGGTCGACTTCGCGCTCGAAGCGGAGCGCCTGCACGGCAAGAGCTCGACGGACGCCATCTACGAGTCCTCCCTGCTGCGCTTCCGTCCGATCATGATGACGACCATGGCGGCGCTGCTGGGCGGCCTCCCGCTCGCTCTCGGCAGAGGCGCCGGCTCGGAGCTGCGGCACCCGCTCGGCATCGCGATGGTCGGCGGCCTGCTGCTCAGCCAGGCCCTCACGCTCTACACGACGCCGGTCATCTACGTGTTCTTCGACCGCATCGGCCAGCGGTTCAACCGCAAGGTGCAGCGCGCATGAACATCTCCGCGCGCTTCATCCAACGTCCCGTGGCGACGACGCTGCTCACGGTCGCCATCGTGATCGCGGGTCTCGTCGCTTACCGCGTGCTGCCGGTGTCGCCGCTCCCGCAGGTGGATTTCCCGACGATCACCGTCTCCGCCACGCTACCCGGATCGAGCGCCGAGATCATGGCGGCTACGGTCGCGACGCCGCTCGAGCGTCAGTTCGGGCAGATCGCGGGCATCTCCGAGATGACGTCGAGCAGTCAGCTCGGGAGCACCAGCATCACACTGCAGTTCGATCTGCGACGCGACATCGACGGCGCGGCACGTGACGTCGAAGCCGCGATCAACGCCTCGCGCAGCTACCTGCCGGCCAACCTTCCGGCGAACCCGACCTACCGCAAGGTGAACCCTGCAGACGCCCCGATCATGATCCTGGGCCTGACGTCGAGCACGTACAGCAAAGGAGAAATGTACGACTACGCGTCGTCGATCATGTCCCAGCGGATCTCGCAGATCGCGGGTGTCGGGCAGGTCACGGTCGGCGGCTCTTCGTTTCCCGCGGTACGTGTCGAGGTCAACGCCACGCAGCTGAACAGCTTCGGCCTCACGCTGACCTCGATCCAGTCGCTCCTGCGGCTGCAGAACTCGGCTCTGGCGCGCGGGCAAATCACGGACGGAGCGGTGACGGCGGACATCGTCACCAATGGACAGATCTCGCACGCGGCGGACTATCGACCGCTCGTCGTCGGAACGAGCAACGGAACGGCGGTGCGGCTCTCCGACGTGGCCGACGTCGTCGACAGCGTTCAGGACGTCCGGCAGGCCGGCTACATGGACGGCAAGCCGTCGGTGACGATGATCATCTACCGCCAGCCGGGCGCGAACATCATCGAGACCGTGGACAAGGTGCGCGCGGCGATCCCCGCGCTGGAGGCGTCGATCCCCGAGGCCATCGATACGACCATCGTGCTCGATCGGACGACGACGATTCGTGCATCCATCCACGACGTCGAGCTCTCGCTGGTGCTCTCGGTCGTCCTCGTCGTGGCCGTCGTGTTCGTCTTCCTGCGGAACCCTCGCGGCACGCTGATCCCGACGGTTGCCGTCCCCGCGTCGCTCATCGGCACGTTCGGCGTGATGTACCTGTTCGACTACACGCTCGACAACCTGTCACTCATGGCGCTCACGATCGCGACGGGCTTCGTGGTCGACGACGCGATCGTGGTGATGGAGAA
>JAXDMI010000422.1:0-2749 GCA_034666145.1 Myxococcales bacterium
GCCGACGCGCTCCAGGGCGACATGGGCATCACGAGCCCGTTGCGCCCCACCGAGGTCGCGAACCCCGACGCGCTCACCGACGATTCGAAGCCCGGCATCGACGTCGGCATCGACAGCGTGAACCTCCGCGCGATGTACGTGCGCCTGACGGCGATCCCGCGGCGCGTGCCGGTGACGGGCGGCCCCGCGCTCTTCGATCAGGCGAAGTGCAGCGCGTGTCACGTCCCCACGATGAAGACGCGCGCGGACTATCCCATCGCATCGCTCGCCGGAATCGACGCGCCCATCTACAGCGACCTGCTGCTCCACGACATGGGCACCGGTCTCGCCGACGGCATCGTCGACGGCGAAGCGACGTCGCGCGATTGGCGGACCCCCGCGCTCATCGGCCTGCGCTTCGTGAAGACGTACCTGCACGACAGCCGCGCCGTGTCGCTCGAGCAGGCCATTCTCATGCACGACGGTCCGGGCTCCGAGGCTGCGTCCTCGGTCGCGATCGTCCAGGCGATGAGCGCCGCGGACAAAGCGACGCTGCTCGCGTTCCTCGGGTCGCTCTGACGCCGTCCTCCACGCGGTCCGCGAGCGTCGCTAATTGACAATGACTTTCAATTTCGATAAGAGAGGGAACATGTCGACACGTTCTCGGCGCGTTCGTCTTGTCGCGCCTCTCTCTTCCATCGCCCTCCTCGTCCTCGCGGCGTGCTCGTCCGGTGGCTCGGGCGGCGGCACACCGGTTACGCCGGTCGTCGCGACCGATGGCGGCGTCACGCCGGTCCCCGAGAGCGGCACCGACGGCCTGAGCGACCAGCAGCATCGAACCGAGGCCGTGCAAGCGATGCACGACAAGCTCCTCGTCGACGTGCAGGCGCTCGCGCAGGCCGTCTCCGATCTGAAGGACGCAGCGCCCACGCCGGTGGGGCGCGGTTGGGACAAGACGCTCGACGCGGCCGCCGTCGCATCGATGCGCGCTGCTTGGATCCGCGCGCGCACGGCATACGAGCACATCGAAGGCGCGCTCGCGCCGCTCTTCCCGGACATCGACACGTCGATCGACGCTCGCTACGACGACTTCCTCGCCAACCTCGGCGGGGCCGGCGACGCGTACCTCTTCGACGACACCGGCGTCATCGGCATGCACGCCGTCGAGCGCGTCCTCTACGCGGACGTCATCCCGGCGCGCGTCGTGACGTTCGAGATGTCGCTCCAGGGCTACGTCGCAGCGGCGATGCCGGCGACGGAGCAGGAGGCGGCCGACTTCAAGAACAAGCTCTGCGCGAAGCTCGTCACGGATACGAAGACACTGCTCGGCGAGTGGACGCCGGCGAAGATCGACGTCGCCATCGCGTACTCGGGCCTCGTGTCGCTCGTGGAGGAGCAGCGCGAGAAGGCCGTGAAGGCCTCGACCAGCGAAGAAGAGTCGCGCTACTCGCAGCGCACGATGACCGATCTCCGCGACAACCTCGCGGGTACGAAGACGGTGTACGCCGTGTTCCAGCCGTGGCTCCTGTCGAAGACGAACGGCGGCGCGGATCTCGATCGCGACATCCTCGCGGGTCTCGCACGGCTCGACGCTGCGTACACGAAGGTCTCGGGGGAGGCGATTCCGGCGCCCCCCGCGACGTGGAGCGCGGAGTCGCCGTCGGCGGCCGATCTCATGACGCCGTTCGGGCAGCTCTACACGAGCATCACCGAAGAGGTCGATCGCACGAAGCCGACGTCGGTAGTCTCGAAGCTCGATGCTGCGGGCACGTTGCTCGGCTTCGCGGTGCCGGGAAAATGAAGCGAAGTGAAGCGATGAGCACCAAGACGACCCGGTCCCCGAAGAAGCTGATCGCGAAGGAAGAGCGGCGCCTCGGCGTGACGTTCCAGCGCGCGCTGCTCGTCGCGCTTGCCGGTATCGGTTGCAGCACGAAGGCCGCGGACGCCGTGACTCCTCCCGATCCCGACGCAAGCGTGGCCGAGGCCGGCGTGTCCTCCGAGGCCGGTGTGCCGGTCGAAGCGGGCAAGGAAGCCGGCGTTCCCGACAAGTGTGACCCGACGCCGTACACGCCGATGCCCGCGGATACGTGCGGCGATTACCTCAAATATCCGTGCGGGCTGCCCGCGGATCTCACGGTGCGCGGCGACTGTTACTTCGCGCTCAACGACTGCGCGGCGCTGTGCTCGGACATCCACTACAGCTGCCGCGCGGCGGACGGCTACTGCAGCACGACGCTCGACGGCGGAAGAGATGCCGCCGCGGCAGCGGACGGAGGCGATGCAGGCGACTTCGACGCGGCCGTTCCGACCGGCGTCGTGGTTCCCGATTCTACCGGCGCAGTGCTGGTCGATTGTGCGACGTGTCCCGGCAGCGCGGGCCGTGTGCCGGCGGGACTCGAACCGTCGACGGTTCGCGCGCGCTCCGCGCTGGGCGCTTACTTCGCGAGCGCAGCGCGTCTCGAGGCGGCATCGGTGACGGCGTTCCGCCGCTTGCGCGAGGAGCTCGCGCTCCACGGTGCTCCGACCGAGCTGCTCGAGGCGGCGCGCGCGGCCGAGCGTGACGAGGTCAGGCACACGCGTGCGATGGCGCGCCTCGCGCGTCGTCATGGCGGACGCTACGAAAGGCCGCGCGTGGCGGAGGTCGCGCCGCGATCGCTCGAGACGATCGCGCAGGAGAACGCCGTCGAAGGTTGTGCTCGCGAGACGTTCGGCGCGCTGCTCGCCACGTGGCAGGCCGAGCACGTCGACGACGCGGCGCTCGCGACGACGT
>JAXDMI010000423.1:0-7230 GCA_034666145.1 Myxococcales bacterium
CCGGATTCACAGGGCTCACCCGTGGAGCGAACGACGCGCTGCAGAGCGTGACGTACGACGCCACATGGAGCGCTGCCACCGCGGTCGGCTCGCTCGTCACGCTCGGCAGTCCCGCGCTCGCGGTGGTCGGCACCAAGCTGCAGGCCGTGTTCCTCTCCGGACCGGACAGCGGCTCGGCCGACTCGCATAAATTCTTCCGCATCGAGAGCAGCGGCGCGGGCTGGAGCGCCGCCGATGCCGTGGTGGCGGCGTCGAATCCGAGCTTCGGTCCCTCCGCGCCATCTGCGGCGGCTGCCGGCACCGATCTCGTGATGGCGCAGGACGGTGACAACTCGAAGCTCTACACGCAGGTGTGGAATGCGACGTGGGCGCCTGCCGTGCAGATCGCCGATCCCCTCATGACGCTGAAGACCGCGCCACCCGCGCTCGTCTCGGCGACGGGAAAATTCGATCTCGTGCTGCTCTATGCGGACGTCACAGCGCCCCACGTCATCGGCTTCGCCACGCGCGACGCGACGTCGAAGGCATGGAGCAACGGCCAGGTGACACAAGCCACGGCACAGACCGCCGAGCAGATGTCGGTCGCTGCAATCTCATCGACGAAGCTCCTCGTCTCGTTCCGAGGCAACGACATGAGGCCGTACACGATGCTCGGCACCATCGGCGCGACGTCGATCACGTGGAGCCTGCCGACGCCGCTCCTCGCGGATACCTCGACCGTGGACAGCGCTCCGGCCGTCGCCAAAGGCGTTTGCGGCGACGATGCCATCGCCGTCTTCGCCTCGGGAGGCGTGGTCAAGGCCACGCAGTACCGCGGTACGACATGGAGCGTACCTGGAACCGTCCCCGGGACTACGGGAAGCCGCGTTTCCGTGGCGACGCGCTGAGCAGGGTTCGATACTCTCCATGCTCATCGAGATTCGATGAGTGGCCTGCGTAGGGAGGGTTCGAGTTGGAACCGAAGCCGAGGAACGATCGCCAGAGTGCGGTGACGAAGTTCTGCCTGGCGATGGAAGAGTTCCGTCGCACGGACGCGGGCCGCGTGAAGAACGCGAAGGAGCTCGTCGAATACTTCTTTCCGCACGACGCGACGAAGGCGCGTGATCAGCTCTTCGTGTACCTCCCGAGTGAGGTCCGAGCGCCGGTCGTGGCAGGTTGGGGCATCCGCGGCGCCAAGGCGGCGCTGCGCGACGACGACGACCGCATCAAGATGGTCGTCCACGACGCGATCCTCGCCGGCGACATCAACGAGAACGTCTTCGAAGAGGGCGTGACCGCCAACATCATCGCCGACTGGGTTCCGCTCGACGAATGGTGGGGGTTCTGGCGCTCCGGCAAGGTGTCCGGCGTTCCCGCGCAGAAGGCGCTCGCCACCGCGCGTGAGCTCGGGCTCTTCGACGATCGCTGGTTCCTCGAGAACGTCGACGGACGCGGCGGCCGCCTCAAGGGCACCGATACGCTCTGCGACACGCTCAGCAAAGATCAGATCGTCGCGTGGATGCGCAACATCCACGCGAGCGGCGACGGCAGCGCGGCCGGCATCGTCTCGGCCATCGGCTGGGACACCATCCTCGCGAAGACGTCGCAAGAGGCGCTGCTCTTCGCGCTCGACGCGCTCGCGAAGAAGGTCGGTCTCGTCGCCATCCAGCCCGCGGTCCGCGGGAGCGAGGTCCCGGGGATCGCGATTCCGGACTTCCCGATGGAGGAGAAGGGCGTCTCCGAGGAAGACAACGCGCCGGTGAGCCTCGACGATGCGCTCCCCGTCCGTGACTCGCTCGAGCCGGTCTCGGGAGGCGACAGCGCCGATTCGCAATGGCCCGAGCTCGCTGTTCCGGGCGACATGGGCTACGCGCTCGCGCAGCCGCCTGCGATGAAGGTGGGCGGCGTGAAGCCGAGCTACGGCATGGATGACGACGAGGAGATCACCTCCGAGCATCGTCTTCCGCTCGTCACCGCGGCGAAGCCGGCGACCCCCAAGTAGCGCAAGGAAGTCAGGTGCGCGTGCCGACCAGGCCGAGCAGCTGTGTGCGAAGCGGCTCGTCGCACTGGCGACCGAGCTCGTCGACGAGCTTCGCGGCGTCAGCGCCCCCGACCGCGATGTAGCTGCACGCCATCGCGAGCAAGACCGGCGCGGGCGCGGCCTTCGTTCTCGAGGAGCGCAGCACGCCGAACATGCCGGCCTTCGGTGTGAGCGCACGGCGCAGCACTTCGGCAGCGAGCGGACGCGCGTCGTCACGCGCATCGCCGAGCGCCTCCGCGACGGCGATGCGCACGGCGTTCGAGCCGCCTGCGAGCGATCCGCTCGCGGCGGGCGCGGCCGTCTCGGCGAGGAGATCCTCGCCCTTGCGCACGACGTGATCGTCGATGGCGTGGAGGTCGCGAAGGCCGCGAATGGCAGCGACGCGCGCGCCCTCGTCGGGGTCCTTGAGGAGCACGGCGAGCAAGAGCGGACGCGCGCGATCGCCCCAGAGCGTGACGATGGGCGGGATCGCTGCGCGGCGCACGGCAGCGTCGCCCCAGCGGAGATACTTCGCCACCACGCCGCCGGCTGCCTCGTCGGAGACGAGCGGCATCGAGCGCAGCAGGTCCTCGGCGAGCCGATGATCGTGCTGGACGCTGTCGCCGGGAGCGTTGCGCACGAGCGCCGCCGACACGAGTGGCCATGACGCCGCGCCGATGGCTCGCATCGCCGAGACGAAGCGTCCGCGGACCGGCGGCGTCGGGTGCGCACGCAGGCGCGCTGCGTAGAGCGCGTGCGCGGCGGCGAGGCCGAGCGAAGCGAGCAGAGCGGGCGCCGCTTCGTCGTGCTCGGCGAGCGTGTGCTCTGCGACGGGCGCGAGGCGCGCCGGATCCTGCAGCGTGCGCACGAGCCGCCCTGCGAGGTCGGCCCGCGCATCACTGGGATCGCCGGCGATCTTGCGGAAGATCGCCACGACGTGAGCGAGGGCCGCGAGCTCCTTCTGCGCGAGCATCGCCGCCATGGCAGCGGCGAGCGCGGGCGCCTCGACGTTGAAGCGCTCGACCGACGAGAGCCGCTCGCGCAGCGTCGAGATCGGCTCGTTCGTGAGCTGCGTGACGAGCACGCGCGGATCGATGACCGCATCCATGCGCGCGACGCTCATCATCGGCGGCGGCTGTGGAGATTCCGCGAGCGCGTTCGCGGCCTCTTCGCCCGGAGCGGCGCGGAGCTCGCCCGGCCGTTCGCTCTTCCGATCCGCGCTCGACGCGCCCACGTCGTGGAGCTGGAGTGACGGCGGTCGCATCAGCGTGCGTAGCTCGCCGCGGAGATCGCGCATGCTCTGCGGTCGCTCGTCGGGCGACTTGGCGAGCATGCGGAGGATCAATGCCTCGAGCCGCGGATCGACGGGGCGCACCGACGACGGTCGCGGCGGCGGCTGCTCGCGATGCATGGCGAGCACCGTCGCCTCGTCGGTCGAGGAGAAGGGGAGCTGACCCGTCGCGAGCTCGTACATGATGACGCCCAGCGCGTAGACGTCGCTGCGGCCGTCGACGTCGCGTCCCGCGCATTGCTCCGGCGACATGTACGCGGGCGTTCCGAGCAGATCGCTCGCCCCTGTTCGCGCGGCGATGCCGAAGTCGCAGACCTTCACGAGCTCGACCGCTTCGCCTTCGTCGTCGTCGCTCTTCACGAGCACGATGTTCGAAGGCTTCACGTCGCGATGGACGATGCCGCGGGCATGCGCGTGCCCGAGCCCGGCGGAGACCTGCATCGCGATGTCGACGATGCGCGGCAGCGGCAGTGTTCCGGCGCGCAGCAGCTTCTCTTGGAGCTCGACGCCCTCGAGGAAGTCCATCGCCAGATAGAGGAGGCCGTCGGGCTCCTGTCCGTAGTCGACGATGCGTACCACGTTCGGATGATCGAGCTGGCTGACCACGAGCGCTTCGGCGTGGAAGCGCGCGCAGAACTGGAGGTCGGCGCGGAACTGCGCGTGCAGTACCTTCACGGCGATGGTCGTGCCGAGCTGCTTGTGACGCGCGCGGTAGACGGA
The DNA here is from genome assembly GCA_034666145.1 of Myxococcales bacterium. Classification (GTDB taxonomy): domain Bacteria; phylum Myxococcota_A; class Polyangia; order Polyangiales; family Polyangiaceae; genus Labilithrix. The sequence continues at coordinate 4,011 of JAXDMI010000423.1, forward strand.
GCCCATGCCGCCGACGCCGACGAGCCCCTCCACCACGAGCTTGCCCGCGAGCTCGCGACCGATGATGTCCTCCGGCTCGCCGCCGTTCTTGGTCATCTCGATGCGGGCGTAGTCGCCGGCGAGATCGCGCGTGTGGTGTTTCGTCAGCGTCGCAGGTCGGGTCCGCGTGGCGCGTACGCTCGGAAGCGGCGGCGCTCCCGGGGGCGGTGGCAGTGATCGCTGCGCCGGCGGCGAGCCATAGGGATGGAGGCGCAGCGGAAAGCCGCGATCGGTCGGACCGCCGAGCGGCTCGGCGAGCACGAGCAGCGGCTCCGGATCATCGGGCGTCGTCACCTCGAGCACGTGGAGCGATGCGTCGACCGGCGCGTCGATGAGCGGCACGATGCAGGTGGCCCGCGCCGCGGCGAGCTCCTCCACCATCGCGCGTGCGCTCTTGTCCGCCAGCTCGGCGACGAGAACGGGAAGCAGCGCGTCGGACGAGTCGCTCACGCGACCATGCTAAATGAACGAGCAGGATTCTCGTCCCGAGAATCGTGCTCGGGGATTTAAGCCGGAGTTACTCGGTCGCCCAGCGATAGCGGAAGCCGAGCTCGGTGAAGTCTCCGCCGATGAGACCGATGTGGTCGGGGCTCACCACGGTAGGCACGAAGGAGCCTCGGACCTCGACGCGCCGGCTCAGGACCACGCGCACGATCGGACCGACGCGGATGGTCCGCGAATCATCGCGCTTCGGGACGTCGAGGAGCTCCGCGACGACGCCGATGCTGTGCTGCCGCGCCGAGCCGAAACGGATCACGTAGCCGCCGCGCGCCCGCCACACGAGCGGCGGCGCGACGATGACGTGGAGTGTCTCCTCGAAGACGAGCTGGCCATCGGGAACGCCGGTCACGTACGAGACGCTTCCCAGCGCGACGATGTCGCCGGGGCCCGCCGGGAGCGATGCCTCGGCCTCGGCTTCGAAGGTGATGACCCGCGACGGGCTGCCCACCGTCGAGTCGAGATCGACGCGGTTGTAGCTGAGCTGCGGGTTGACGTAGTTGCGATTGAACGACGCGAAGTAACGCGGGCCAACGCGGATATCGAGACGCGGAAGCGCGAGGCGGAGACCGCCGTACGCGCCAAGACCGGCACCGGCGATGATCGGATTCACGTCGAGACCGATCCACGTCCCGAACGGCCGGCCATAGCCCACCGAGGCGCGAGGCCGGAGGTACGTCCAGCCAACGTCGAGCGTCGTCGCGAGGAACGGACGCGCCGGGCCTTCGTTCCACGATCGAGGCCGCTGCACGTCGATGAGCGGATCGGGCGTCATGGCGTACGCCTCGGGCGGTGGCCTCGACTCGTACGCATCCGGCGTCTTCGGCTCGGGCGGGAGCGGCAGGTCGTCCGGGTTGTCGGCCGGCACCGCCTGCGCGCGTGCCTCTCCGATCGCGCCGCCCGTCGCGAGCGCAAAGGCCGCGAGCGTCGCGAGATGACGCGCGAGATGGAGCCCGAGATGACGCTCGAGCTGAAGATGCGGGCGCATCAGAAGATCCCCCCGACGCCGAGCCCGGCGCCCACCGGGATGACGCGCCAATCGATCGCCGTCTTCTTCTCTTCGGGTGCGAGGTTGACGCGACGGTAGTGGAGGAGGGGAACCGCGAGGCCGACGAGCGTACCGACGCCTGCGCCGACCATGACGTCCGATGCATAATGCATGTCGCCCATGACGCGCAGCGCGCCGGTGGCCGCCGCGCCGGCATACGCGGTGACGCACGAGAGCTCATCACCCGGACCGTCCATCAGATCGAGCTTGATGTGGTGGACGCAGATGAGGCTCGCCGCCATGAACGTGAAGGCGGTATGTCCGCTGAAGAAGCTGCGGTAACGCACGCTGCCTTCGCAGTCGTTCGTCTGATTCGGAAGCTGCGGTGAGCCGCACGTCTGCCCGTAGGGTCGCTCGCGACTGACGAGCGTGTTCGTCGCGCCTTGGATGGCGGTGACGATCGCGAGCGCCTCGCCGTCGACGAGCGCCATCTGCGCCGCGGCATCGGGACTGCCGTGGTACCACCACGTCGTGATGAGCGCGTCGACGAAGAAGGGCCACGTCGCCTCGAGCGAGAGGATGACGTCGCTCGTATCACGCGCGATGTAGCGACCCTCGGAGGTCGGAAGCCGTAGCGTGTTGCGCGCGCTGTCGTCGAAGACGATGCCGCCAACGAGAGAGTGCTTCTTCGACGGCGGGATGATGGCGGTGGCGAGCGTGATCGCCGCGCCGGTGCCGGTGATGATCCAGTCGGCGGTCGAGAAGCGAGGCCATTCGGGATCCCACTTGATCGGCCTCGCCGGCTTGTCACCGAGCGGCGGATAGATGACGTCGCCGGGCAGGACGTCGATCGGGTTCTTGCTCAGGTTGGGTGGCGGCGCGAACGGCGAGCTGCTCGGCGGCGTGCTGATCGCGCCGGACGGCGTAGGGTAGGTGCTCGCGGGCTCCTGGGGCGTGGGGACCGCGGGCTCCGGAAGTGGCGGTGCTGCGAGGAGCGGAGCGCCCCACGTCACGCCCGCGAGGAGCAGAGCGATCGCTCCGAAGCGAGATCGTTTGCGCAAGCAGCGGCGAGTCTAACCGACCCCACGTCCCCGCGTGAGGGTGATCACTCGATGTCGGCGTCGCCGAGGACCAGCGTGCCGCCTCGGCCCTTCGGTCCCCAACCGGCGCAGACCCGGCCCACGTTCGGGACGTCGTCGCAGCGATGGACGTCGAGCTCGATCCGCTCGCCGGCACGGCCCGTCAGCCCGATCGCGTCGAGCGGAATGGCCATCTCGACCACCCATTCTTCGTCCTGATCGGACGGGTCGTTGGTGGTGCCGTCGCGATCGACGACGACGCGGGCGTGGCTCTCCCACGTGAAGTCGAGCGCGCCGGACGGGCTACGGCGCGCATCGCTCACGATCCCCGCGGCCGAGACGTCGATCGAGAATTCCCCGCTCGTCGTTCGTAGCGTCAGCTGGAATGCGTCCTCGCCGTAGAGAGGCTCGTCGTGACGCGCGGTGGTGGCGCGGATGTCTTCGTCCGCCGCGTACAGCACCATGAAGAGCTGTCCGCCGCGCTGCACGAAGCGCGCGTCGGAATACGGATGCGTGGAGCGGCCGTCGGTGGTGAACGCGCCGGTTCGTCCCAGGGGGCCCGCCCAACCCCGATCCGCGAGCTCGCCGTCGATGGTGATCTCGCCCGCGGCGCGCG
>JAXDMI010000424.1:0-3543 GCA_034666145.1 Myxococcales bacterium
CATGCGCGCCGCGGCGGAGGCAGGGGTCACTGTCCTGCTGGACGGCCAGGGCGCGGACGAGTCCTTCGGCGGCTATCGCGCCCAGCTCGGTTGGGCCGCGCACGATCTGCTGCGCACCGGGCAATTCGGCGAGGCGTTGCGGATCGCGCGACATCTGGTTCAGCAGAACGGTCGCGCCGGCGCGACCGCGCTCGCACAACCACTGATCCCGGCACCGATACGCGAGGCGGTTCGCGGGCGAATCCGTGGTGCGGGTCTCCGCTCGAAGCATCTGGTCGCTGTCCCCGTGGCCGGCGACGGACGCGCCGGAAGCTTCGACCATCTCCGCCGCCAGCTTCTGACCTCACGCGGACTGCCCGAGCTGCTCCGGTACGAGGACCGAAACTCGATGGACCACTCGATCGAAGCGCGTGTGCCGTTTCTCGACCACCGCCTGGTCGAGCTCGCGCTGGCCCTCCCTCCGCGCCTCCTCTTCGCGGGCGGGGAGCCGAAGTCCCTTCTGCGTGGCGCACTGAAGAGCGTCGTCCCGAACACGATCCTGGCGCGGAAGGACAAGGTTGGCTTCGAGACGCCCACTGCTGCCTGGTTCCGGGGCGGTCTCGGCGAGCTAGCCGAGGCCGTGTTCGCCTCACGGTCGTTTGGGGAGCGCGATCTCGTCGATGCCGCCGCCGCGCGGCGCCTGCTCGAACGTCACCGCGCCGGCGCCGTCGACGCTGCCCTCCCGCTCTGGCGGGCGCTGAATCTCGAGCTCTGGGCACAGCGATTCCTCGACGATGACGGCCAGCGCGGCGCGTAACGTCGCCCTGTGACTGCCGACACCGAGAAGACCGAAGACAGCGTCGATCACGACGCTCGGGCGCGGCAGCGTCTTGTCTCCGCGCTCGGACTGCAGGGCCTGGGCCGGATGTTGCGGGACTTTGCGACCTATCTGCCGACGCAGGCCATTCCGGCAGTCGCGGGCTTCATCGTCCTGCCGGTCCTCGCCCGCAAGCTTTCACCCACGGACGTCGGGATCCTGGCCATCGCGCAGACCCTCATCTCGCTGGGCTGGACGGCATTCGGGGCCTGGCTCGCCGCGGCGATCGTGCGTGAGTTCCCGGCCGCGCGCGAAACCGGTGACCTCGGGTCGTTCCGCAGCACTCTTGTGCGAGGCCTTGCGCTCGTCCTCGGAGCAATTGGGATTTTCGCAGCGCTCCTCGGCGTCGCCGCGATGGTCAGCTCCGCGGTCGGGAAGACGCTGCCGCTCGTGCTCGCGGCAGTCGTCGCGATGACACTCCAGAACACGGCGGTGTCGCTCTTCGCGGCGAACCTCCGGCCGAGGGCCTATGCAGCCGCAGAGGTCACCGGCCGCGTGGGTGGGATGGCAGCGGGCACCGCCCTCGTGTTCAACGGGTATGGGGTCGCCGGTTACCTCGCGAGCCTCGCGGTCGCGTCCGCCGTCGTCGGCCTGATCGCCCTGCCGTTTGCCTGGCCGCGCACGGACCGCCACGAAGGTCACGCGCGCTCGGACGTCCGCACGTGGATCGCGTACGGGGTCCCCACGAGCATGGGATCGATCGTGCTCTGGGCACTCATCTTCGTTGACCGTTACCTGCTCGCCGCACTCAAGAACGCGGGTGCCGTTGGTATCTACACGATCGGCAACACGCTCGGCGACAAGGTCGTCATGGTCCCGATGTTCGCGTTCGCGACCGCTGCCACGCCGCTCCTCATCACGGAATTCGAGCGCAACGGCAGGGAGAGAGTCGAGAGACTGCTGCGCTCCTACACGCGCTTCGTGTTCTTGGTCGGCGTCCCCTGCATTGCGTTCGTCGCAGCGGCGGGCTCGAACATCGTGACGATCATCGCCGGCCTTCATTACGTGGAGTACGCGCCAGCCGCGCGCGTTGCTCCGGTTGTCGCGGTCGGATCGCTGATCTTTGCTCTCGCGACGATGGCCAACACGGGCCTCGCCGTGGCGAGGCGGACGAAGTTCCTCATCGTGAGCAGCACGATCGGGCTTGGAGTCAACGTGGTCGCGAACCTCTTGCTGATTCCGCGCTTCGGCATCGAAGGCGCAGCAATCGCCACTCCGATCGGCAACCTCGCCTATCTCCTCGCGACCTATCACTGGAGTCGCCGTTACGCGACTTGGCACATCCCGTACGCGACGCTCATTCGAACGTGCGTCGCAGCCGCGGCTGGCTACGGCGCCGCCGTCGCCGTGTCCATCGGGACGAGCAGGCTGCTGGACATCGGCCTCGACGCCGTCATCGGCCTCACGGTCTACCTCGCTCTGCTTGGACTCCTCGGCGAGCACCGAAGCGCCGCTTGAGCTCCACGCTCAGTTTCGAACCCGGCGAATGACGCCCTCGTAGACCGTGAGGAGCTGGCCGCCGAGGCGGGCAGCATCGTGGTGAGCCTCGACGTAGGCGCGCGACTCGCGGCCGAGACGCGCCCTGCGCTCTCCGTCAGAGAGCAAGTCGGCAACAATCGAGGCCAGCTCCTCTTGGGTCGCGTTCACGAGAGGGAGGTCGGGGGGATATTCGCGGGCAACCGCAGGCTTGATCCACCCGACAACGGGAGTGCCGAGCGCCATCGCCTCGAGGGCCGCAGCTCCGTGTGCACCGAGAACGAACTGGTCGAGGTAGATGTCCGCGGCCTGGATCACCCGCAGAGCATCCTCGCGAGGGACGCCGCGGAGCAGCACGAACTCGAAGTCGTGCAGCTCCCTTAGAGACTCGACGGCCGCGAGTACCGCGGCTGTCCCCTTGGCGACCGGCGCGGTCGTCGCGTGAACGACCAGCGGCCGCTGCTTCCCGGGGTCGGGAAAGACGGGATGAAAGTCGGACGTGACGATTCGTTGCCGAACGACGTGCGGCCGTGGGAAAAGATCGCCGTCGAGGTATGGGAGCAGGCTCGGACAGCTCACGAGAACTTCGGCGCCCGCTGACGCAAACCGGCGTTGCATTCGGTCGGAGTTCGCGTCTGTCTCCCAAAGTCGGTACTCGTATGCAGGCAGCGCGCGAACGTAGTACGGATTGTCAATCGCCTCGACGGTCGGCTTTCGGATGTCCCCGCCCACGAATTCGACGATCGCCGGCTTCTTGAGGGCGCGTGCGAGCGCAAGGTCTGCGCCGAAGGGCAAGCCGGGCGTCATGTACCAGTGAAGGATGTCCGCGGCGCGCATCTCGGACAGAAGACTCGGCGACGCGCGCAGCATGTCGGCAGCCCAGCGCGCCGAGCGCCGAGAGGGCGCCTTGGAGCGCACTGCTACGCCCTCATCCGCGACCACTGCATTGGCTCCGAAGAGAGCGACGCCCTTTGCGTCGACTCCGGCCTCACGAAGGCCCCGCACGGTCGACGCCATCAGCGAAGCAACGTTCACAGGGAGATGGAGAACCCGAAGTGAGGGCCCCTTCGTCAGCGGCCTCACAACGCGCGACACGGAAGGAGCCTAGCGGCGGCCAGGTACCATCGGCCCCCCAAGTGGCTGCCATCCTCGGGTTGAACGCGTATCACGGCGACGCTGCGGCGGCGCTCGTCGTCGACGGCGAGCTCGTT
>JAXDMI010000425.1:0-5007 GCA_034666145.1 Myxococcales bacterium
GAGGGCGATCGCGCAGCAGAGGACGAGCCTCACGGCGCCAGGTTCAGCGTGCGCTTGCCCTCGGGGCGCTCGGCCTCGGTCTTCGCGTTGAACTCCTCCACGGCGCGGTTGATGTGCATCGAGCAGAACTTCGGGCCGCACATCGAGCAGAACTCGGCGGTCTTGAAGTACTCGTCGGGCAGCGTCTCGTCGTGCATCATCGCCGAGACCTCGGGATCGATGGAGAGGCGGAACTGCTCTTTCCAATCGAACGCGTAGCGCGCGCGGCTCAGCGCGTCGTCGCGATCGCGTGCACCGGGGCGATGACGGGCGACGTCGGCGGCGTGCGCGGCGATCTTGTAGGCGATCATGCCCTGCTTCACGTCGTCCTCGTCGGGAAGACCGAGGTGCTCCTTCGGCGTGACGTAGCAGAGCATCGCGGCGCCGGCGGTGCCGGCCATCGTCGCGCCGATGGCGCTCGTGATGTGGTCGTAGCCGGGAGCGATGTCCGTGACGAGCGGTCCGAGGACGTAGAACGGCGCCTCGTGGCACAGCTCCATCTCCTTCTTCACGTTCATCTCGATCTGATCGAACGGCACGTGGCCGGGGCCTTCGATCATGACCTGCACGTCCTTCTCCCACGCGCGCTTCGTGAGCTCACCGAGCGTCTTCAGCTCCGCGAACTGCGCCGCGTCGCTCGCGTCGGCGAGGCAGCCGGGACGGAGGCCGTCGCCGGCGCTGATCGACACGTCGTACTTCGCGCAGATCTCGAGGACCTTGTCGAAGTGCGTGTAGAACGGGTTCTGCTTGTGGTTCTCGATCATCCACTGCGCCATGATCGAGCCGCCGCGCGAGACGATGCCGGTGATGCGATCCTTCACGAGCGGCAGGTACTCGACGAGCACGCCGCAGTGGATCGTGAAGTAGTCGACGCCCTGCTGCGCCTGGTGCTCGAGCATGTCGATCATGTCGGCGGCGGTGAGCTTGCTGACGCTCTTCACCTGCGTGAGCGCCTGGTAGATCGGAACCGTGCCGATCGGGACGGGCGACGCGGCGATGAGCTCACGACGGATGCCGTCGATGTCGCCGCCGGTGGAGAGGTCCATCACTGTGTCGGCGCCGTACTTGAGGGAGACGGCGAGCTTCCGCTTCTCCGTCTCGACCTCGCTCGTCACCGCGCTCGACCCGATGTTCGCGTTCACCTTGCACGAGAGCGCGATGCCGATGCCCATCGGCTCGAGGTTCGTGTGCTTGATGTTCGCCGGGATGATCAGGCGACCGCGTGCGATCTCGCTGCGCACCAGCTCGGGCTCGACCTTCTCGCGCGCGGCGACGTAGGCCATCTCCTCGGTGACCATGCCCTTACGTGCATAGTGCATCTGCGTGACGACCGGCCCGCTCCGCTTCGAAACCCACTCGGTGCGCATGGGGCGAACTCTTAGGCCGATGCCCGGTTCCCGGCAAGACCCGTCAGCGCCTCCCCTTCCCCTCGCCCCCCTTGCTCTCCTTCTTCTTCACCAGCCGGATCTTCCCGCCCTCTGCGCCGCACCAGAAGGCGCCCTTCCCGTTCGATTCGACGCCCGCGACGTGGCTGATTCCGTCGAGAACCAGCGTCTCCTCGACGGTGCCGTCGGCGGCGAGGCGGCGGAGCTCGGCCGGATGGGGCTCGTCCAACGCGCCATGCCACAGCGCACCGTCGACGCACGACACCCCGGTGACGAAGCGATCGGAGGAGAGCGTCTTGACGATCTCGCCGGTCTTCGTGTCGATCTGGTGGATCTTCGAGGCGCGATACTCGCCGACCCAGAGGTAGCCGTCGGCCCACGCCATGCCGCTGTCTCCGCCCTTGCCCGGCGCGGGGATCTTGCGGACGACGCGCCCGTCCTTCGGCTCGATGACGAGGATCTCCGAGTTTGCGATCTGGTAGAGGTGCTCGCCGTCGAACGCGGTGCCGGCCTCGGCGGGGACCGCGAGGCGTCGCACTACCTTCTCGCTATCGGGGTCGAATGCGACGAGCTCGTTGTCACGCGCGACCCATACGAGCTTGCCGTCGAAGGTGACGCCATGGACGCCTCCTTCGCCGAACGGACCGTACTCGCCGAGGACCTCTGCTTCGTGCGTCGTGCTCATGACCTTGATCTACGACGTCGGGACGAGGCCGAGGAGTAACATCCGTGACGCGATTCGCGGACCGGCGCGCGTATAGCGGATGTCCTGGGCGTAGCCGGTCTTGAGAGCGCGACCTTCCTCGACGAGGAGCGCGAGCGCACGCTGCGCCGTGCGCTTCGAGACGCCGGCGTGCTCGGCGAGGGCCTGCGCCGTCCATGCGGCCCCGTCGCTCATCAGGATCGCGATGCGGGCGTCGTCGTCCTCGGACGGAGGCAGCAGCGTGATCACCTCGCGCGGCGATGCGAGACGGTAGCCCGCCTCGGTCGCGATCGGCTCCGCAACGCCGTCCAGCACCTTGCGCAGCCGACCGATCTCGACGCGCAGCCGCGAGCGATGCGACGCATTCACGCGCGACACACCGAATGCGCGCGCGGCGAGGTCGTCACGCGCGACGTCGCGCGGCACCGCGCGAGCGAGGATAAGCAGCAGCGCGAAGAGCACCGGCCGCCTCGCGAGCGGGATCGCGGCGCGCCCGCCGATGACTACGCGACGGCACGCATCGACGAGCAGCAACGCGCCGCTCGATGCCGCTTCGATGGCGTAGAGATCCGCATCGCGGACGACGCCGCTCCGCTCGAGCCGTGCCACCGGCTTGCTCAGCTCCGCCTCGAGCGCCACGAGCGCGCGAGCGAGCAGGCCGTTGGGCGCGCCATCCATCGCGGCGCGAGCCCGCTTCAGCGCGTCGCGCGCCTCGGTGGCAGCGATGGCGCGCACGGCGATCTCGGCCTTCGCGAGCCACGCCACCGCGAGGACGTCCGGCGGGAGCGCGGGCGATGTGCCCAGCACCTCGGACACGACGTGGCGCGCCTCGGCCAGGCGTCCGAGCAGCACCTCTGCCCGCGCCAACACGAGCCGCTGCATCGCCGCGTTGCGCACGTCACCGAGGCGCGCGAGCTCGGCGGCAGACACGCGAGCGGCGCGAGCGGCGCGAGCGGGATCGCCGTCGGACATCGCGATCTCGGTGAGGGCCGCCTGGATGCGAGCGCGCGCGAGCGGCGCTCTCGTGAGCTTGTCGGCGCGCTCGAGCGAGGTCCTCGCGAGATCGAGGTCGCCGAGCTGCGCGTAGGCGATGCCGCGAAGGGTCAGGCCCAGCGCGTCGTCGGCGCGTCCGACCGAGCCGAGGGCCTGCAGAGCGTCACCGCGCGCGAGCGCCTGGGCGGCCGCGCGGTTCGAAGACCCGTGGACGTCTGCCGATGCCGCGCGCACGAGACGAGTATGGCACAATGTCGCCATGCCTCAGGACTCGCAGCTTCGTGAGCTCTACGAGCTCCGCAACACGGTGGACGAGCTGATCGAGGAAGGCCTCGTCAAACACTGGAGCGTCAGCGAAGTGCTCGGGAACCTGCTCCCCCGCATTGCCACCACGCTCGGCGCGAAGGGCGCATTCGTGGAGACCTACGGCGAGGACCTGCTGCTCCACCTGTTCACGAGCGACCGCGAAGGCGGCGACGGCAAGCCGCTCGTCATTCCGGGGAAGAACGAGGTCTTCGAACGAACGAGCGAAGAGAAGCGCGAACGCGTGCAGCTCACGACCGACGGTACGCTCGTGATCGCGCAGCACCTCGACGTCGCGGGCGCGTGGTTCGGTCGCGCGGGGCTCGTGTGCGCCACCGATGTCGACCCGGTCCGTCTCTCCGACGCGCTCGACGCCGTGTGCGAGGTGCTCGACAACTATCTCTTCACCATCCGCGCCGCGCGCGAGAAGCACACCGTGATGATGCGCCTCGGCCGCGCGCTCCGACATCGCGTGCTCGGCGAAGGCGTGAAAGAGGCGGTCGCGGTGCTCGCCGAGGCGATTCCGATGGAGCGCATGGTGCTCGTCTACGTCGCCGAGGAGAGCGCGACCAAGACCCTGCACGTGCAGATGTTCAACGGCGCGAAGCTCGAGGTCGACACGCTCGGCGCCCAGGGCAGCAGCCTCGCACCGCTCCGCGTGATGGGCCGCGACTACTTGAACGGCAAGAACGACGACCTCCTCGAGCACCTCGGCGTGAAGAACGCCGCCGAGGAGGTGCTCATCAACGGCATCACGAAGAGCGTGGTCGTCGGCAAGGTGGTGGTCACGTCGAAGTCGCCCTCGTTCAACACGTACGATCGCGAGCTCCTCAGCGCGTTCGCCGGCTTCATCCGCCAGCGCGTCGTCGACTTCAACAAGGAGTGGCGCGCTCTCGCGCTCGCGTTCCGTCCTGACGACGTCGGGCGTCTCCTGCAGGACGACGACTACGAGAAGCGCTTCCTCGCGCCGCGCGAAGAGACCGTCGGCATCGTCTACATCGACATCGCCGGCTTCACGAAGGTGTCGGAGACGATCCTCAAGACGCCCGCAAAGGTGGCCGAGCTGGTCGAGGCGTGGAGCCGCGACGCCGTCGACATCGTGTGGCAGCACGGCGGCGTCTTCGACAAGATGGTCGGCGACTGCGTGATCGCGCTGTTCGGTCCGCCCTTCTACGAGGAGACGCCGGGCGAGCGGCTCGCGCGCGCCATCCAGTGCGCGATCGACGTGCGGGCGATGACCAACGAGGTCCCGAAGCGCATTCAGTTCGAGTCGCTGCGCGAGAACGGCCTCGCGGTGTCGACGGGCGTCCATCTCGCGCCGCTGTTCGTCGGCTCGTTCGGCCCGAACTCGAACTTCACGGGCTTCTCGAGCGGCATGAACAACACGGCGCGCCTCCAGGGCTGTGCGGGGCGCAACGAGATCCTCGTGATGGAAGAAGCCATCGCCGCGTTGCCTGCAGGCCATCCGTTCGCGTTCGGCGAATCGCGTGCGATGCCGGTGAAAAACGTCGCGGAACCCCTGAAATTCAGGGCTCTCGAGAAGTGAGCCAGCGCTAGTCGCTGCAGCAGCGGAAGCCGATTTCG
>JAXDMI010000426.1:0-2651 GCA_034666145.1 Myxococcales bacterium
GAGGAGGAACCCGAGCAGCGTGATCGACTTGTTCCCGTGCTCGACGTGCGTCATCGGCAGGTCAGGATGCGCCGAGAGGCGATGTCGTCCGGCGATCTCGCGGCGATTCCAGGTCGCAAAGCCTTCGAGACGCGCGTCGAGATACGCATCGCCCAGGAAGAATTGCCGCCGGTAGTGCAGTTGCTCGTCCATGCGCGTGTCCGTCAGAGGAGCTCCTGGCGCCGGTACGTGATCCAGTGCTTTCCGGTATGCGCGAGCATCGAGAGCGTCTGCGCCTGGAAGCGGAATACGGGCTTCAGCCGCGAGAGGCGCGCTCGCTCTTCCTCGAAGGCCTTCTCCGGCAAGCCGTACGCGAGCGTGGCGTGGAATTGGAATTGGTCGCCCTCGAGTGGACGCGGCTCGACCCCGTATCGCTCCGAGAGCTCGCGCACGATCTTCCTCCGCAGCTGATCCAACGCCGGAGTCGGCTCTACATCCACGAAGATCACGCCGTCGTCGAACGAGTCGATACCGCGGAGGGTGACCTCGAAGGCCGGAGTGGCCTTCGCGACCTCGTCGAGATACGCGCCGAACACGGCGAGCTCGGGACGCTTGAAGCCGAGCTTCAACGTGATGTGCGGCGGCGCGATGAGGCCTTCGTTGACGCCGTGTCGTTGCAGGATCTCGACCTGCAGCGCCGTCATCCAGTTGTGCGCCTCGTGACCGAGCGGCAGGACGTACGCCAGCTCCGGCTTCTCGAGGCGCGCCCTCGAAGGGATACCGAGCGACGTCCGTGCGCGAGTGATCAGGCGATGCGCGAGGTCGCGCGCGAGCTCTTTGGGTCTGCGTGTGTCGCTCATCCACTCATCTCTTTGGGCTCTTTGCCGGCGCGCAGTCGTCCAAGTCGCGAAGTGCGCTTCTTCAGCTCGGCGCGCGCTTCCGGAATGAACGTGAGCACGAGGACCGCGAACACGAGCACGGTGCCGGTGCACAGCTCGACGAAGCGTCCATACGTCTCGAGCGGCACGAGCGCGAGGCCGCCGATCAACACGACATACGCCGCGCCGATGCCGAGGGCCGGTGCATGCATCCGCCAGTACTCGGCGGGCGCGAGGTCGATCTCCTTCTTCAGGAGCATCGGGAAGAACACGCCGTGGAAGAACGCGAGGGGAATGGCGGTGCCGAGCGCCACGCCGATGATGCCGAGCGGTCCCACGAGCGCCACGCTGAGCACGAGGTTCGCGATCGCTTCCGTGACGATGAAGACGGTCAGCCCGCGCAGCTTGCCGCGCCCGAGAAGCAGCGCCTTGCTGGGCGTCGCGAGCAACGAGAGCCAATAACCCGGTAGCAGGATGAGCAGGATCGTCCCGCTGGTCTCGGCCCACGGCTTCTTCAGCCACAGGGAGAGGAAGTGCGGTCCGAGGACGAAGAGGTTCCCGAGGACGAGCGCGCAGGCGAGCCCGATGGAGCGGCTTCCGCTGCGGAGGAGACCGCGCGTGCCTTCCTTGTCGTTGGTCTCGCTGAGGCCCGAGAATCGCGGGACGAGGACGCCGCCAATCACGCCGATGACGGAGTTGGCGATGCTGGCGAGGCGCGCACCGAGCCCGAAGATGGCGATGCTCTTCGGGCTCTCGGGCATGAAGTAGCCGATGACGCCGGCGTCGAGCTGGAACAGCACGATGTCTGCCACGAGCATGATCGAGACGGCGACGCCGATGCCGGCGATCTTGCGGACCATGTTGCGCCGCGCGCGGAGCGGATTGATGTGCCGTGCCGCCGGCGAGACCACCATCGAAGCGACGAGCACGAGGACGAGGCGCACCAACGTCTCGGCGAGCGTGAGGAATGCGAGCGTCTCGTACGAGAGGCCACGCGTGTACGCGCAGTAGATGACCAGCCCGAACTTGAACGTCGAATAGGTCGCGATCTCGATGACGTCGTAGACGTAATAGAGCGAGCGCATCCGCAGCGTCGCCACGAAGGGCCGGAAGAACATCTCGATGGCCACGGCGCCGCCCAGCATCAAGATGACGTTCTTCTGATCGCTCGCGATGCTGGGGTAGAGCCGCGGCATGATGCCGATGAGCGCGAACGTGCCGATGAGCGCGGTGATGCCCACCGCCATGAAGATCGCGGCTGACGTGTTCAGCGCGCTCGCGAGGTCTTCCTCGTCTCCGCGCTCCTGGGCGCCGGCCGCGAATTTCACGGTGCCGGTCGTCGCACCGAGATCGAGGAAGCGCATGTACCCGATGAACGAGTTGATGAGCAGCCAGCCGCCGTACGCGGCGTCTCCGAGACCGTGCAGCACCGCCGGCGTGACGATGAGTGACCCGGACATCGCGATCAGCGTGTTGAGCTGACCGACGACGACATTGGCGAGGTGCTTCACTCTCGACAAGGTCGGTCGATGGTATCACCGCCGAACGAGGTCACGTCACCAGGCTTGTCGTCGCGACGCGGCCGTCAATGCGAGACGCAGCCTCATCTGGGACGTGTCCTCGCCGAAGCTCATGCCGATACGCCGCACGTCGAACGGGTCGATGCGATCGGGGAGATTCACGCCGCCGTAATTGGTGAATGCGCAGCGATAGCCGGCGTCCTTGGCCCACCGCATCGTGTCGCGTGAGAACGACGTGGGCTTGCCGACGGGATACGCGAGCGACTCCGCAGCG
>JAXDMI010000427.1:0-6441 GCA_034666145.1 Myxococcales bacterium
CCGCCGTCGCGCCCGGATCGACCGTGCCCGAGCATCGTCGCTCCGAAGCGCCGGGATGAACGATGGGGCTCAGGCTGACCGTCTTGACGGCGGGACCGGTCTCTTCGGCCGGCATGACCTTGCGATAGAACTGCGCGCCGCTGACGCGCAGACCGGCATCGAGCCCTTCGTCGGGGACGGTGTCATTGCACGACGGGAGCAGACCGATCACGAGCACGAGCGCGACGACGAAGCCGACATGATGTGCCCGCGTCGTCATCAGAACCCCACCACCGCGCGGAGCGTGAACGAGTCGTCCGCGAGCGTCGTCGGTGCCCCGGACACGTCGCGTCCGAATGCGTTCTTCCGGCGGTCGTATTCGGCCACCAGCCGGGCCTTCTTCCAGCGCGCCATCGCCATGATCGCCCAGGTCGAAACACTCGAGTCTTTGGGCACTACCGTAAAAGGCCGCTGATCCTGGGCATCTGCGTCGGGATCGAAGAGATCGTAGCGAACGCCGATCATCGCCCACCGCGTGAGCTCCTGCGTTCCGCCGACGTACCAACCGAGCTCGCGCAGATCACGCGATGACGACACGGGATCGGCGACGAAGATGCCGCGCGCGAGGTTCTTCGCGCGCACCAGCTCGGTGCGCAGCGTGAGCTCGCCGAGCACCGGAATGCGCACGTGGAGCCGAGCGTCGCCTCCCAAGGCAAAGCGCTGGAAGCCCTCCGAAGGCGTGGCGGGCGAGCCGGGGATCGACTGCAGCTCGGTCTGTTGCACGATGCCGTCTTCGTTCTGATCGCGCCACACGAGCTGGTCCTTCGAGGGCGCATTGCCTTCGTGGAAGCCCCGGCCGGTGAGCCCCGAGAACCCCGCGTCGATGCGTACGCCGTCGATCACCTCCGTCGAGACGCCGACCCGGAACACGAGATCCTTGCTCTTGTTCGGGTCGCGGCCGGGGAACGTCTGCTCGCCGATGGGATCGCCGTTCATGATCCCGAGCGCGTAGTTGACGAACTTGTAGCCGCCCAAGACGCGCACGCCGAGATCGTAGGACTGAGGGACGAGCTCGTTCGACATCGTCGAGCGCTCGAGATACGGCCGATCGTTCTCGAGCTCCACCACCTCGAAGCCGAAAGGCGTCATGATCAGACCCGCCGAGACGATCACGAAGGGCTCGCTGGCGGTCGACTGCGCGACCGCCGCGGGCCCGCGATAGGGCGTGCTTGCCGGCCACTTGAGCGAGCCCTCGATGTTCCAGGGACGGACCTGCGGGCCCTTGATGGTGTTGGCGTCGATCATGAAAACGCCGTGAATCAAGCCTTGATCGCTCGCCACGCGGAGCCGCGCGCGGCGGACGAGGAGGCGATCCTCGTTGAGCGGCTCGCGCGTCGTCGGGTTCACCTCGTTCTGCGACGACTGCCGGAACGCGTTCCAATCGAGGTGGAGGTAACCGCTCATCGCGAGGTCCGGTGACTGCGGCGGCGAAGGCGGAGGAGGCTGCGCCTCGGTCTTCGCCACGCGCGCCTCGAGCGCGGAGAGCGCGCGCTGCTGCGCTTCGACAGTCTCGTGCAGACGTGCGAGCTCGTCGTTCGACGGCGCCGCGGAAGGGGCAGTCGGCGCAGCCGGAGGCGGCGTCTCCTGCGCCTGCGATGAGGATGCGAGCAGCAGGAGCGCCGGCACGAGGAGGAACGAGCCCTTCACACGTGCACTCTACACGCTCACGGCAGAGGCGGGAGCCCGCCGTCCGGGAGGAGGAGGGGCAGCGTCGGATTCTTCGTGATCTTCACGGCATCGGTGCACGCGTTGATGATCTCGAGATGGGTGTGCGGATCCTGCACGCAGTCGGAGGGCCCACCGTCGGTGCCCGTGGTGCTGCCGTCCGTTCCAGGTCCTCCCTCGATGACGGGGGCAGCCGCGCCGTCCGGCGTCGCCACGGGTGTCTCCTTCACCGCGCTGCTCGAGTCGTCGCATGCGACGACGATCATCGCCGATGCGGTGAGCAACGCCAGCGCGATACCGACCGCTTGCGTACGCGTATTCATCACCGCACCTCGCAGTAGCCGCGCCGGCATTTGCCGCCGCCGCAGGGGGAATTGTCGGTGCCGGTGCACGCCGTGCATTTCGTCGTGCCCTGAGAGACCTTTGCGTCGAAGTAGCACGCGCACGGAGCAGGTGGCGCGTAGAGCGCGAGGTTCGCGCCGTCGAATGCGCGCTCCACGCCCATCGCGCACTGCGGGACGAGCCCACTCGCGATGACCTCGTCGATGCCGCTCACGTCGGCCTCGGGCTTCGCGGCCACCACGAGATCGATGATGCGCTGGACGTTGGTGTTCGTGGCCTTGCCGGTGCCGTCGACGTTCGTGATGTACGGCGTCGGCGCCCAGGGAAGGTAGTGCCCGTCGCGAACGTTCTTCTTGTCGAAGCTCGTGGCGCTGAAGTCCGGGTAGTACGCGTAGCGCTGGCCGTAGCCCTTGAACGCGAGCAGCTTCACCTTGTCGCGGTTCGCGTCGTAGACCTCGGTGCCCATGAGGCCGATCGTGGCGTCGAGGCTCGTCGACGTGGCGACCATGGTGAGCACCTCGGTGGAGGTATTGCCGGCCGGCACCGTGCCTTGGAGCTTGCTGGCCGGAACGCCGATCGCGGCCGCGCACGTGAGCGCGGTGCTCGCCGTCGGCCCGCGTGTGATGCGCAGCGCTTGATCGAGCCACGGCGTCGCTTGGCCGGTGCCCTGCGGGAAGCCGAACGCGAAGTAGCCTTCCTGTGCCGTGATCGCGATCTGCGCGCTGCCCTTCGGCACGATGAATCCGTAGCTCTGCACGGGCCCGACTTGCTCGGCGATGCTCGCGGGCTTCGCGGGAAGGCTTGGGCAGCTCGAGATGTACGTCGCGCCGATCCCGAGGTCGATGGCCACACCGGCGGGATCGACCGTACACGCCGGCGTCGGCATCGAGGGGTTCCAGCCCACCGCGTTCGTATCGTCCGGCGCGGGGATGTACTTGACGAGGATCGCGTCGTTCATCATCAGCGTGCCGCTGTAGAGATCGAGCGCGAGGTCGCACGTGCGGCGGTTCTTGTAGACGAGGCGCACCGGATTCGCCGAGGCGAGCAGCTTCTGCCCGAGCCGCTTCACGAGAGGCTCCTGCGTGTCGCCGTTCTCGATGTAGACGATCGGCTGAGCGCCGATCGAGGCGCATGTGGGCACGGCGGCCTGGGCGGATCCTGCGAGCCCCATGGCGGCGCCGAGAGTCGCCATCGTGATGGTGATCGATCGACGGCTGGAACGCATGGACTCGAAGCTGCCATGTGCGGTCGTGGTTGGGTCCCGACACTTTCGTGAACTCGACCGCGCCAGAGTTGACCGTGCTGTAACAACTCCCCGTTCCGAACGATGAGGCTGTCGCCTTACGATGCGAGTGGAGGGATCATCCATGAAGCTCGCTCACGCCAGCGTGTTCGTCGTTCTTGCATCCAGCCTTGCGCTCGTCATCGCCTGCAGCAGCAGCGATACCGGCACGAGCGGCACCGTCGGATCGAGCGGTACCTCGGGAAGCACCTCTGACGCGGGCAAGGACACGGGCGCGGCGACCGCCGACGCGGGTGATGCCGGCACCGCGAAGAAGGGCGTCGGCGAGACGTGCACCGTCGACGGCGACTGCACGAGCGATCACTGCAAGACGCAAGGCGCGGGCGGCGGCACCGGAGGCGGCGACGGCGGCGCGGGCCGTCCCGGGACGTACTGCACGATCTTCTGCTCCACCCCGGGCGTCTCGCCGGCCGCCGAATGCGCGGGCGCGCTCTACACCGGCAAGTGCAGCGGAAAGAGCTTCTGCGAAGTGAAGTAGTGACCCGCTACCAAGGAGGACGTCGCATCCTCTCGAGAGATCCTCTCGAGAGACCTGCCACGGCCACGACGTAGACGCCTGCCATCGCGTGCTACGTTCGTTCTACATGCGAGCCTACGGCGTCTGCATCGTGCTGGCGACGGCCGGGTTGGTAGCAAGCTGCACGCTCACGACGGACCTCGCCGGCCTCACCTCCGGTCCTTCCGACGAGGCCGGCCTGCCCGATGGGTCGAGGGCTCCCGACGGCGCGGACATCACCGATGCGAGAGCGGTCGACGCGGATGCTGCGTCGGCGGCCGAGACGTCGGCGTCCGATGCCGATGCCAGCGATTGCCCAGGAAACGCCGGCCCGGTAGCGATCCGCGTCGGCGCAGCGCCGAACACCTTCTGCATCGACGCCACCGAGGTCACGAATGCGCAGTACCGCGCGTTCCTCGCCGCGAAGGGGAGCGACGTCGGCGGACAGCCCGTAACCTGCACCTGGAATACCTCGTACCTCCCCGGCGTCTGGCCGGTCCCTCCCACGCTGGACGGCTTTCCGGTCGTCACGGTCGACTGGTGCGATGCGCAGGCGTACTGCGCATGGGCGGGAAAGCGGATGTGTGGCCAGATTGGCGGCGGCCCGGTGGATACGATGAACCAGAATCCGCTGTTCAGCCAGTGGATGGACGCGTGCACGAACGGCGGACAGAGCGCGTTCCCCTACGGCGCCAGCTACGACGCGGCGACCTGCAATACGGGCACGGGCGTCATCGGCGCCGTCGAGAGCAAGACCGCGTGCGTCGGAGGCTTTTCCGGGCTCTTCGACATGAGCGGAAGCGTCGAGGAGTGGGAGGACGCCTGCACGCCGAACAACAACGATCCGACGCACGCCACGGATCTCTGCGCTCGGCGCGGCGGCTCTTTCAACGACGGTGCCAACACCGCGAACTACGCGTGCTCATCCTCTCTGCTCAACTCGCGCAAAGCGCTCGACTCCGACGCGGGCATTCGCTGCTGTTCGCCGTAGAGGCAGGCCGCCGCTGCGCTCGTTGAACGTCTGGTATGGCCAGTCATACTCGCGAGGAATGAGGAATGAAGACGGCTATCTCGCTCCCCGATGAGCTATTTCGCGAGATCGATTCTCGAGCCAAAGCCCTCAAACTGTCGCGCAGCGCTCTCCTCGCGCGTGCGGCTCGCGAGTTTCTCGAGCGCCATCGACCCACGGACGAAGCGACGGACGCGTGGAACCGCGCGATCGAGCGCGGCGGTCAGCCCGGAGAGGAGCCTGCTGCTGTCCTTGCCCGACGACGCACGAAAGCGATCGTCCGCGGTTCGCTGTCGAGGAAGAGCAAGAGGCGGTGATTCGGCGAGAACAAATTTGGTGGGTCGACTTTGGCGAGCCGCGTGGCTCGAAGCCTGGATTCCGGCATCCGGCTCTCGTACTTCAGCGGGACGAGGTCAACGCAAGTAAGCTTGCGACGGTGGTCGTCTGCGTCCTCACGAGCAACAAGCCGCTTGCCGCCGCGCCAGGCAACACGCTCCTGCCGCGACGACACACCGGCTTGCCGATGGACTCCGTCGCCAACGCATCCCAGATCGCCACGTTGAACAAAGACGATCTCGAGACTCTGGTGGGCACGCTTCCACGACCACTCCTCGAGAAGGTGAACGAGGGCGTTCGCTGGTTTTTCGACCTCGAGCTCTAGATTCGTCTCGTGTCTGCGCTGGCGAGCGTCGAGTCCCGACGAGCGGCAGGACGAAATCGCTCTCCCAGGGCTTACGGCTTTGCGAACGTCGCCTCGCAGTAGGCGAGATCGGTCGGGTCGATGACGGCCTCGGGCAGCGCCGGGACGTCGAGGCGCGGCGCGGCCTGGAAGTCGAAGAAGTCGTAGGGCGCCATCGCGTTCGCGTCGCGCGCGGTGAGCGCCGGCACACGGAACTTCGCCTCGACGAAGCGGAGGATGCTCGTGTGATCGAGCACGGCATGCGAGACGTAGCCGCGCTTCGCGTACGGCGACACCACCGTGAACGGCACGCGAAAGCCGAGCCGATCGAAGGCGCCGGGGACCGGCTTGCCGTTCTTGTCGACGGGCCCCTTGCCGTCGGGCGCGCACGCGCTCGGCGGCGGCACGTGGTCGTAGATGCCGCCGTGCTCGTCGTAGGTCAGGAACATCGCGAGGTGCGGCCACTGCGGACTGGACGTGAGGCCCTTGACGACGCTCGCGACGAGCTGCTGTCTGTGGCTTGTCGGTCACACGTCGGTTTCTCCGGAATTGCTGCTCAAGAGACGCTTCAGGAATCGGCCTCGGTCGTTCAGGAAGTCGCGTGTGAGCTGAACGTGCTCCATCTGGTCGTACTCGACGGAATTAATGCCGCGCTGGTCCAGGTGGTAGATCGTCGCACCGGGATAGGCGAGGACGATGGGCGAGTGCGTCGCAATGATGAACTGCGAACCTCGCTCAAGCAGGTCGTGCATCCGGATGAGAAGCGAGAGCTGCCGTGACGGAGAGAGCGCGGCCTCCGGTTCGTCGAGAATGTAGAGGCCGTTCGGACCGAAACGGTGCTTCATCAGCGCGAGGAAGGACTCTCCATGGGATTGCTCGTGCAGGGACCGGCCGCCGTAGGAGTCGAT
>JAXDMI010000428.1:0-4219 GCA_034666145.1 Myxococcales bacterium
GCTCGATGCCGAGGACGATGTTCTCGATCACGTCGAGGTGCGGGCACAGCGTGCGCACCTGCGGCACCATGACGACGCCGGCGCGGCGCGCATCGGCGGGGTTCCGCGGCGCATAGGGCTTGCCGCCGACCGTCATCGTGCCGCGATCGGCGTGCTCGATGCCGAGCAGGATGCGCATCAGCGTGCTCTTGCCGGCGCCGTTCTCGCCGAGGACGGCGTGCACCTCGGAGCCGTGGACCTCGAGGTCGACGCCACGGAGGACGTCGACCGGACCGAACGACTTCTCGATCGCGGAGACGACGAGCGCGTTCACTCCCCGAGCCACTTCTTCAGATCGGGCTGCATGACCTCTTTGACCGCGGGATCCTCGAGGTTGTCCTTCGTGACGAGGCGCGCGCCGGTGTCGATGCGCTTGTCGACCTTCTTGCCGCGGAGGTGATCGGCCATCGTCTTGACGGCGAGATAACCCATGTTGAACGGGTTCTGCACGACGAGGCCGTCCACATCGCCCTCCTTCAGCGCGCCGACGAGCTTGTCCGACGCGTCGAAGCCGACGAACTTCATCTTCTTGTGCATGTTCGACTTGCGAAGGGCGAGCAGCATGCCGAACGTCGTCGACTCGTTGGGCGTGAAGATGCCGTTGACCGCGCCGGTCTCGGCCTTCTGCGCGAGGAGCAGGCTCTCGCCTTTCGAGAACGCGCTCTCGGTGGTGGCGCCCCCGTACTGGTTGTCGCTCACCACCTTGAGCCCGGGCTTCGCCTTCACGGCATCGAGGAAGCCTTTTTCCCGGTTCTGCGTGCTCGCGGAGCCCTCCTGGTAGCGCAGCACGACGACGTTGCCCTTGTCGTTCAGCAGCTTCGAGACGTGATCGCCGGCGAGCTTGCCGGCGGCGACGTTGTCGGTCGCGACGAAGCTCACGTGGTCCTCGCCCTGGAGATCGGAGTCGAACACGACGACGGGGATCTTCGCCTGCGTCGCCTGCTTGACCGGAGCGCGGAGCGCGGTGTCGTTGAGCGGCGCGAGCACGATGCCGCTCACGCCTTGCGCGACGAAGGTGCTCACGACGTCGACCTGCGCCTTGAGGTCGTCTTCCTTGAGCGGGCCCTTCCATACGATGTCGACGTCGACCTCCTTCGCGGCCTTCGCTGCACCGGCGTGGACGCTCTTCCAGAACTCGTGGGTGGTTCCCTTGGGAATCACTGCGATCTTGATTCGGGCGGAGCTCGGTGTGGTGCCGCCCTCCCCGTCCGAGGTCGGCTTCGCCTGGTCCTTCGGGCACCCGACGAGAAGCGCCGACGCGAGGGCGATCACCGAGAGCGACACGAAGCGGAAAGAACCAGCGAACGAGGTCGCGCGAGTCTTCATCGCCGCGAATGCTACCGCGAGCGGCGCCGCGCGGGCACGTTCACTTCGTCCGCGCCGTTTCGAGTCAGATGAGCCCTGGCGCGGTGAGCGCGGCGAGCTTCAACGTGAGGGTGACCTGGCCGTCCCCGCGCATGACGGTGAGCTTCACTGTGTCGTCGGGCTTGTGCTGATCGAGGACCGTGTAGAGGTCGTCGAAGTGAACGACGCGCACCGCGTCGACGCCGACGATCACGTCCCCGAGCGCGAGGCCGCGGCGCGTGCGCGTGAGGCCCTTGAGGCCGGCGCCGGCAGCACCTCCGCCCTCCGGCACGGTCAGGATGATCACGCCCTCGAGGCCGAGCCGCCGTTCCAGCTTCTGCAGCGGGTCGACGCCCACGCCGATGCCGACCTGCTCGGCACGCCCGGTCTTGATGATCTGCGGGACGATGCGGCTGATGGTGCTGATCGGGACCGCGAACCCGATGCCCGCCGACGCGCCGGTCTTGCTGTAGATCATCGTGTTCATGCCGATGAGCTGCCCCGACGAGTCGAGCAGCGGACCGCCGGAGTTACCGGGGTTGATGGCGGCGTCGGTCTGGATCATGTCGCGAATCGATACGCCGCCCGCGCCCTGCACCTGACGGCCGAGCGCGCTGATGACGCCGGTCGTGAGCGTGTGATCGAGCCCGAACGGGTTGCCGATGGCGATCGCCTTCTGCCCGACCTCGAGCTGCTCCGCCTTCGCGACGCGAACGGGGACGAGGACCTTCGCAGGCGCCTCGACCTTGAGCACGGCGATGTCCTTGCGAGGCTCGAGGCCGACGACCTTGGCCTCGAAGGTCTGCTGGTCGTGGAACGTGACGGTCACCGAGCGCGCGCCCTCCACGACGTGGAAGTTGGTGACGATGATGCCCTTGTCGTCCCAGACGAAGCCAGACCCCGAGCCGGCGGGGACCTCTTGCAGGGTGCCTGCGAGGTAGTCCTCCACCACGCGCGTCTGCGTGACGAAGACCGTCGATTGCGCGACGTTGCGGAAGACGCCGATGGTGTTGCGTTCGTCCTCGGTACGCGCGCCGGGCGAGACCGGCGGCATGGGTGGAGGCGTAGCGCTCGCGCTGGTGATCGGAGTCGCGCTGTGCGCGTCGCCGCCAGCCGGTTGGGCATGCGGGCGGCACGTGGTGAAGACGACGACGAGGAGCGCAGCCCAGGCGAGAGCGCGACTCGTCAGCGCATTGACGATGGACTTCGAGTTCATGACGGCCCCAGTTTAACGGCACTTGGCGGCCCTTGCGAAGCCCCTCGACGTGCGCGACGTGCGAGTGATGTGGGAGTGACGTGCGAAGCTACTTGCGCGGCCGCGGCACCGCGTACTCGTCGAGGCGCCGCAGCAATGTCCGGCGCGAGATGCCCAGCATCTCCGCGGCCTGCGTCTGGTTGCCGCCACACTTGGCGAGCGCATCGAGGATGCGCTGGCGCTCGAGGGCTTCCATCTCGTCGGGCAGCGACGCCGCCGAGCCGAACGCGAGCGTCGACGTGGTGGGCGGCGCGCCGAGGGGCGCGACGATCGGCATCTCGACGGAGGGCGCCGGCGGCATCGGCTCGCGTTGCGGGACGGGCGTGGTGGCCGGCGCGTTCGACGGTGCCGACAGCCGGCCCGGCGGCCGCGAGAGGCGATCGAGCGGGAGGCCGAGCTGCTCCGGCGCGATGGCGGCGCCCTTGCTGAACACGACGGCGCGCTCCATCACGTTGCGGAGCTCACGCACGTTGCCGGGCCACGCGTACTCCTTGAGGATGCGCATCGCGGCGCTGGAGATGGGGATGGTCGGCCGGCGCGCGTCGGCGCAGAAGCGCGCCACGAACTCCTCGGCGATACGCGGGATCTCCTCGACGCGCTCGCGCAGCGGCGGAACGACGAGGCTCACGCCGGCGAGTCGGTAGTAGAGGTCCTGGCGGAGCTGGCCGCGCGCGACCATGTCCTCGAGATCGCGATGCGTGGCCGCGACGAAGCGCACGTCGACGGTCTTCGGCCGCAAGCTGCCGAGCCTCATGACCTCGCGGCTCTCCACGACGCGCAGCAGCTTCGCTTGCGTGGCGAGAGGCATCTCGCCGATCTCGTCGAGGAAGAGCGTGCCGCCGTCGGCCGACTCGATGAGGCCCGCCTTCGCCTTGTCTGCGCCGGTGAAGGCGCCGCGCTCGTAGCCGAACAGCTCGCCTTCGAGGAGATGCTCGGGCAGCGCCGCGCAGTTCAGCTTCACGAGCGGTCCTGCGGCGCGCGCCGAGCGACGGTGGATCTCCTCGGAGACCACCTCTTTGCCGGAGCCGGTCTCGCCGCGGACGATCACGGTGATGTTGCTCTGCGCGACGTTGTCGACGAGGCGATAGAGGTGCTGCATGCCCGCCGACTGATCGGTGCGGACCGCGCTGTTTCCGAGGCTGCGCGAGGCGGTGATGGGCGCGGCGCCCTCCACCTGCACGACGATCATCGTCTCGCCGAGCTCGACGATCGTGGAGAGGCCCACCGGGATCGGGACGTTGGGCGCGATCTTGGTCCCGCCGATGGTCGTGCCGTTGAAGCTGCCGTGGTCGACGATGCGGACCTCGGTGCCGAGGAGGAGCGTGGCATGACGGCGCGAGACGGTCGCGTGATCGATCCGGACCTGCGTGTCCTCGCCGCGACCGATCACCACCTCGCCGTGGGGCGGCAGCTTGTGCGAGCTCACCTGCCCGCCGCAGAACGCGATGAGCCGGAGGCCAGTCGTGGCATCCGCGGCGTGGACGCCGCGATCGCCAATCGAGCGAGTTCGGTCCTCGGGCATGCGGGCGTCGACGAATCTACCATGGGTCGCTCGCGCGCTTCGGGGACGCTTCGTGACAG
>JAXDMI010000429.1:0-4703 GCA_034666145.1 Myxococcales bacterium
CCGCCCTGCTTCAGCGGGATGTAGTCCTTCTCGTAGTAGTTGTACGAGACGCAGCCATCGACCCAGAACAGCTGGTAGCTGGTCGGGAAGTCGGCGGCGGTGAACCGGCTCGGATCGAGCGGGCCGAAGCCGATGTACGAGTGGCCGTTGTAGAGGAACACGTCGCTGTTCTTGATCGCGTACTTGTGGGGCGCCTGGTCGCTCTCCGAGCCGAAGTAGAAGAGCATCTGGATGGCCGCGTTTTGCGGCGCCTCGCTGCCGATCTTCACGCTGACCGTGCGCTCGACGGTGACCCACTTGCGGAAGACGCGATCGGCGAGCTGCTTGTCGAGGTCCTGCTTGTCCGCGTACGCGAGGCCGAGCGCGTCGGTGCCGCCGTGGAGGTTCGTGAGGTCCTTGATCGATGCGTTGTCGATCTTCTTGCCGCTCGCGAGCGTGAAGTGTGCGAGGTCGACGTTGTCGGGGCCGCCAGGAACGACCTTCCAGCCGTCGGACTCGTTGATGACCTCGGAGAGGTTGGTCATCAGCTCGCCCCAGTTGAAGTCGTTCGAGTAGCCCGCAGAGTGATCGTGATCGATGAGGCCGTAGACGAGGCTGACGACGAGGGTGTTCGGCTTGACGCCGCCCTTGTAGAGGCGCGCGTACTCGGGATACGAGGCGCCACGGTTCGTCTTGTCGGCGCCGAGCGTCGCGGTGATCGGGAGATAGAGGCGCTCGACTTCGGCCTTCGTGACCTGCTTGGTGGGCTCGGTGAGGCGAGCGCGCTCGGCGTCGACCTTGTCCTGCTCGGCCTTCATCGCCGTCCCGCACGATGCGACGCTGGGCTCGAAGACGTACCAGATGCTCGACGAGAACTCCTGCGCCTCCGAGTCGTTGCGCGTGCACTCGGTGAGGATGCGCTGCGTCTGTGCCGCGTAGCCCGGGTTCATGATCGCGAGCGGGAGCGCGGTGCGTGAGGCGTACTTCGCGTCGACGACGGCGTTGTCCTTGTAGGTGTACTTGACCTCGAGCATGTCCTTGGGCGCGGCGGGGGTAGCCGGGTCGACCATCTTGACGGTGCGCTTGATGAAGCTGCGCGGGTCGACGTCCTTCAGCTCGCGGCTGTTCACGGCGACGTTGCTCGTGCGGAGCGCGCCGAACGCGGTCTGCGATTGCGAGCGGACCGCGGAGAGGATGGTCGCGTCCGACGAGCCGGGCGCGACGTAGACGGTGCCGACGAAGGACAGCGTCCGCGAGCGCGCGGTGATGCTCGTGAGGTCGTCCTCGGTGCCGGCCGTGTCTTCGCCACCCGAGTCGGCGGAGCAAGCGGCGGTGCTCGCGACGAGACCGACGAGAAGCGCGGTGAGACCGGTGCGAAAGAAGCGGGACGTCATGTTGACCAGCGACATCGCACGATGTGTGCCTACAGCCTACACGGAATGCGCCAGCGTAAAGATTACGAAAACCGCCCCCGAAGGAGCCTCCCACAGCCCTCCCATGGACAACCCGCGATCCGCCGGACCGAGGGTCATTTGGGGCCCAAATGACCGAGGGTCATTTCAGGCCGAAATGACCGAGGGTCAGGGAGGGAGCAAATGACCGAGGGTCAGGGAGGGAGGAGGGTCAGGGCGCGAGCTCTCTCCTTATCTTGTTGGCTACCGCGGTCATCGCTTCTGGGGACGCGTACTTGGTTCGCGGCCAGAAGAAGCCCTTCAGGCCGTCGCCCTTCGTGCGCGGGACCACGTGCACGTGGAGATGCGGGACGCTCTGGCTCACGACGTTGTTCAGCGCGACGAAGGTGCCCTCTGCGCCGAGCGCTGCCGGCACTGCGCGCGCGAGCGTCTGCACGCGCGCGAAGAACGGCGCCACCAACTCCGCAGGCATGTCCGGCAGCGTCACGACATGCGCGCGCGGGACGACGAGCACGTGCCCATGGAAGAGCGGCTTCACGTCGAGGAATGCAACGCAGGTGTCGTCATCGAGCACGACCTCAGCCTTCGACTCACCACGGACAATCGCACAGAAGACACAAGCCGCTGGCATCGCGACACAGTATGGTCTCGGCATGACGCTGGCGAAACAGATCGTGGCCGCGTCGCTGGCCGTCCCCCTCGGCCTCGCCGCGCTGGCCGGATGCGCCGCGCCTACCGCGCCGGGCATGGCGATCGTCGCGAGCAGTGGCTCGACGAGCGGTCCCGGCTCGATGCTCGTCGCGTTCCCGTCGAGCCCGTGCACCGGCACCGACAGCGCCGTGTTCCTCGACGACAAGGGCGCGTTTGTCGCGGCCGTCGCGCCGGGCACCGCCACGTACGTCGCGTTCCCCGACGAGGCGACGCGCCTCTACGTCTTCTCGAGCCGCGATGTCACGTCGGAGCCCGGCACGTGGTTCCGTCGCCATGAGGTGGCGCGTCCGCCGGAGCGCGTCGAGCAGGGCATCCTCGTCGACGTCGCGCGCATCGACGCGAAGAACTGCTACCGCAACGCGCTGCCTACCCCGTCGGTCGTGAGCTACGAGGTGGCGACGCGTGCGACGAAGGATCTGACGTGGCTCGACGTCCGCGCCGCCGAAGGCACGCGCTGGCTCGACGAGCATCGCGCGCGGGTCACCGAGCTCCTCGCGAAGGAGCCTCCGCCGAAGCCCGGCATCACGTCGGTCACGCGCCGCCCCTGAGACGCCTAATCGAGGCGGATTCGCAGTCGATCGCGCTTCTTCGGCGGTCATGATATTCGTGTGTCCATGGCCTTTTCTCGCGTGGTCGGGATGACCCTGCTCGGGGCCGCGGTCGCCACATGCGCCCTGCCGTCGGTGGCGAGCGCGCAGACGGCGGCGCCGGCGACGCAACAACGCAACGTCGATTGGTCGACGATCAACGACAGCGAGCCGGTCGTCCGCCTCGATGCTTTCGGCGGCTACCAGGTCAGCACGAAGTCCGGCGGTGCGCTCGGCGGCGTCTTCGGGATCCGCGCCGCGGGCACCATGAACCACATCCTCCATGCCGGCGCGACGGCGACGTTCTACGTACCGGGTGCCGGGTTCGGCAACGGCGTCATCTGGAGCCCTGCGCTCGAGATCGGCGTCGATCCGCCGACGGGGCCGTTCGAGATCCGTCCGCTGGTCGGCGCCGGCGTCATCCTCGGTCTCGGCGAGGTGCTACCGACCGTCTATCCCGCCGTCATCGTCGGATACCGCGACTTCCGGCGGAAGTTCTTCATCGGCGCCGAGGGACGGCTCAACGTCTTCTCGACGTTCCAGCTCCAGCAGTTCGTGACCGGCATCACCTCGCTGGGCGTCATCGGCGGCTACATGTGACGTCTCGGGACGCGACGCGCGACGTCACGTCACTTCTTCGCGACCGCCTTTCTTGGATCGTCTCCGCGCTCCTTGACCGGGAAGCCGTTGTACACCGCGCTGTACTCGCACGCGGGGCTCCACATCGCCCAGCCCGTGCCGCCGTTCTTCTCCGCGCTGTTCGCCTGATCGACGACGTACTTCGTTCCGAAGATCGACGTGCGCCACGAGAAGGCTTGGAGCCATGCGCGCACGACGGTGTCGGCCTTCGCGGCCTTCAGCTGCGCGACGGCTGCCTTCGTACCGATGCCCACGATTTCCGGGTGATCGCCGGGGTGCTCCCAGCCGTTGTAGCCCTTGTCGTAGTGCGACGGGTAGACCATGGGCATGATCACCTCGGCCTCGGGACCGACGACGGCGATGTCCTGCCCGAGCCGATCGATGTCGAAGCGCGAGCCGGTCGCCGCGACGCCGAACAGATCGAGTGAGAGCCCGACACCCGCGGGCTTGGTCTCGGCGTGCACGCGCTTCACGAAGTCGCGGATGATGCCGGAGCGCACGCTCGGGTCGGGGAGCTTCGCGAAGCGCTCGGTGATGTGGACAGGGAAGCGGACGTAGTCGAGGTTGATCTCGTCGGCGCCGGCCTCGATGCCCTCCTTCGCGATCTCGATGGCGTAGTCCTGCGCCTCGACGTTGGTGGGATCGAGCCAGTCGATGTGCACCGGCTGACCGGTGGTCGCGCTCTTCAGCGAGAGTCGCCCGTCCTTCGCCTTCTTGTCGGCCATCGGATCATGGAAGCAGGGGATGCGCAGCGAGACGCGGATGCCTCGCCAGTGCGCGAAGCGGATGGCGCGTGCGAGGTTGGGGATCGACGGCCTCGCGGCGGCGCCGATCTCGACGGCGACCTTCGCCTTCGTCGGATACGTCACCGGCCCCTGGTAGTCCTTCGCGTCGAGGATGACGGCGTTGATGCCGCGCGCCGCCATCTTGTCGAGGCTATCGACCCACCTCTGCGCGACGAACGGCCCGGTCATGAACAGCGCTCGCAGCGCCTTGTCCTCGGGAAATCCGAGCTTCTCCTCGCGAGGATCCCTCGGCACCCGAGTGATGATGCTGGGAATCTCGATCTTCGTGCCGACCACGAGCGCGGGATTCCTCTTCTCGATGGCGCGCGCCAGCTCCGCAGCGGTGTAAATCTCGGTGAGCTCGAGATACGCCGCAGCCAACGCCGGATACGTATCGCCAGCCGCCACCGTGTGCGTGACCCTGACGCTCTCCCCGCCCAGCACCGCGCCTCCGCTCGGCACACTCTTCTTCAGATACCCGACGAGATCCGTCGGCTCGGCCGCGCTTGCCCCAGCGTCCGCCTCCGTGGCCGTGACCGTGCCCGTGGCCGTCCCCGATCCGGCCACGCTCGCATCTGCCGTGACGCTCG
>JAXDMI010000430.1:0-5757 GCA_034666145.1 Myxococcales bacterium
TGCTGCGGAGGTCGCGGTACGCGACCACCCAGTTCGCATCGTCGCCGGCATTGGCGACGTGCGGTCGCGACTCGTCCTGCGTCCCTGTCGCGATGGTCATGCCGCCGGTGCCATCGATGTTCATTCCCATCGGGCTCACGCGCGTGCCGTAGACGTCCGCCGCTTCGAGCGCGGTACGGAAGTCCTCCCATACGACGAAGAAGCCACCGTTCTTGGTATCGGCAGCGACGCGCGGTGCACGCTGGAGGAGGAACGCGTCGCAGAGCGTGGTCTCGCCGTCGAGCGCGCTGCCTTCCTTCGAGACGCGCGAGCCGTAGACGTGGCTCACCTGGATGTTGCTCGCGGTCGCTCGCGACGTGATCCACGTCACGAAGAAGTTCGCACCGTCGAACGCGATCGCAGGCGTGGTGCGCAGCTCGTCGATGCTGAGCGCC
Organism: Myxococcales bacterium; assembly: GCA_034666145.1. Taxonomy (GTDB): domain Bacteria; phylum Myxococcota_A; class Polyangia; order Polyangiales; family Polyangiaceae; genus Labilithrix. The sequence continues at coordinate 435 of JAXDMI010000430.1, forward strand.
GAGATGCGGAGCGGCTCCTTGTCGATCGGGGTGTTGCTCGCCCTCGGCAGTCGAACGCCGGCGATGCTCCGGCCGTCGGTCGAGTACTGCTCCCACACCACGAGGTAGTTGGTGCCGTCGAATGCGGCGTCGGGATTTCCGTAGCTGTTGATGCTGGGATTCGTGACGGTGAGCGGGAAGAGGCTGCCGTTCGGCGCGCCGGTCGCGTCGATCCGCTGGCCGTACACCACGGGGCCGCCGGGCGGGTTGCTGTCATACGCGTAGAAGACGACGAGGAAGCCCGTGCCGTCACTCGCTACCCGCGGTCGGGACATCTGCGTGTATCTTACATCCGACGCGAGCTTCACCGGCGCTTGCGGCTGCGCGTCCGCACCGAGACGTGCGCCCCAGATACCGGGCTGACCGTCGCGAGAGTCGACCCACGCGGCATAGTGCGTGGTGCCGCTCCACGCGACCGACGGATCGGTCTCGGAGTTCGCGGCCTTCGACACGACGACCGGCGTGGCGATGGATGGCACCTTGGCGATCTTCACCGCCTTCACGTCGTAACCGACGGGAGACACGTACTCGCCGTTCACGACGAGCGAGCCGAGTCCGTCGCTCGCGAGCGCGTAGTCGTAGTAGCTGCCGGTGCTCGACGCGAGCGTCGTCGGCGGATCGAGCACGAGGCCGGCCGGGCTGAGCCGCGTGCCGAGGAGCGCGCCCGAACGAGACCACGTGATGAGGAAGTTCGTGCCGTCCGATGCGACGCGCGGACGGTCGTCGTAGTTGGCGTCCACGGCGATGCCGACGTCGGCGACGTCTTGCGGCGCGCCGTCGAGATCGAAGCGCCGCGCGTAGATGTCCTGGCCGTTGATGCCGTTGCTGTTGTACGTGCTCCACGTCACGACGTGACGCGTGCCGTCGAACGCGGCATCGAAGTTGTAGAGCGAGCCGTTGGGTGAGGTCACGAGCGCGACGCGATTGCCGATGGGCTTGCCGTCGGTGCCGTACTTTTGGCCGAACACGCTGATGTACGAGCGCCACGTGACGAAGTAGCTCGTGCCGTCGAAGCGCACGACGGGGAAGAACTCGGCGTCGATGTCCTTCGAGATCTCGATCGGCGTCGCGTCGAGCGGCGCGCCCGTCTTGCCGATGCGCGCGCCGAAGATGTCGTAGCTGGTCGTGCCGCCGACGTAGCGGTGCCAGGCGGCGAACCAGTTGGTCCCGTCGAACGCAGCGGTGGGGCCCTGCACGTTCGTCTCGTTGGCCGCGAGGGTGATCGGCGTCTGATCGAGGATGTTGCCGTCGACGTCGAGCCGGACCGCGTAGACGCCAGGCTGCTGGTAGACGTCGATGTACGAGACCGACCAGACGACGAGGAAGCCGGCGCCGTTCGCCGCGGCGATGTAGGGCTGATTCGAACCGACGCTGGTCGCGATCGGGATACCGGTGTCGTCGAGCACCTTGCCGTCGGTGGCGATGCGCGCGCCGTAGATCGCGGGACGAACGCCGCGACGGTCGTACCAGACCGCGAAATAGCCTTTGCCGGGGCCCTGCGAGGTCACCGAAGGCGAGCTCTGATCGCCGCCGGCGGAGCTGCCGGCAATGGGCTTGTCGATCTCGGTCTCCGGCGTGAGGGTCGGGTCGAGGACCGCGGGGTACTGCGAGGACGCGACGACGGCGTCCGGCACGGCCATCACGATCTCGCCGGTGGACGCGACGAAGCGCGGCGTGATGACCGTGCGTTTGCCGGTGGCATCGACCCAGGTCGCGGTGCCGTAACGAAGCCCGGGGCCGCTTGCGGAGCCGAAGTGGAGACCGTGATCGGTGCTCGCTGCGTAGCGCTCGCCACCCGCGCGGACACGGACGACGAGGTCGCCGCCGCCCGAGGGCACGCGATCGAAGCGCCAGCTCTGCTCGACGCCGCCCTCGTCGTTCTCGATGCGTTCGGTCACCTCACCGCGTCGCAGCGTGATGGTGCCGTCGCTCTCGAGGGCCGAGGACGCCGCGCGATCTGCGCTCGCGAGCACCAGCGAACCGCGCGCGACGAGCGTCGTCTCGAGTGACAGCGGCGTGCCGCGGCCGTCGGCGAGCGGCGTACGTGCGACCGCGCTCCCGGTTTCGGCGCGACGCGGCGTGATGTGGATCGCGGAGCCGGCGACGGTCGCTTCGAACGTCGGACCACCCGCGGTGAGGACGCCGTGCTCGGCGCGAAAGGCGAACGCCGCTCGACGCACGACCGCGTTCAGATCGACAGCCGGAGACACGCGCGGACCCCGACCCGCGGTGCCGAACGCGGACGGCGACGACGTCGTGACGACGGGCTCGAGAGCGTCGGCGTGACCTCGATCGGAGACGCTCGAGCACGATGCGGTGAGCGCGAGGCCCAGCATCACCGGAACCCACGCGCGCTCGAACGACCTCGGCATCGAAGCTAGTTCCCCTCTCGGCGCCGACCACGCGGCGCCTGAAAAAGGGTACACGGCGCGACCGACCTTCAGAAGTCGAACCGCGCTCCTACACCTGGATTCACGAGGAGAAGCGTGCTGCCGAACAAGGTCTGGTTGTCGTACCCGGCGAGCCCTTGGTTGCCGAGAACGACGCCGTTGGTCTGGTCCCAGCGCGCATCCTTGAGGGCGACCAGCACCATCACCTCGATGCCGGCGGACACCTCGAAGTGATCGCCGAGCCGGTATCCCACTCGCACCTCCGGAGCGATGTAGAGATGAGGGACGTCGACCGAGGTCTTCGCGGTTGCGACGGTGAGAGGCATGCCTCCCGCCGGCGTGAAGTCGCCCGACCTGCGATCGGTGGCGTTCGCGAGGAGCGCGCCGAGTCCGATACGCAGCGTCAGCGGGATCTTTTCGCCGAACGTGTTGCGGTGCAACATCGCGGAGCCGCCGACGAGCAGACCCTTCAACGACAGCTTGTCGTTTGCGGTCCCGGGGGCGACCGGCTTTCCGACGGGACGGAGCACGGCGTCACGCCCGTCGACGTTACGTGCAAGATACAGGTAACCGGCGTCGATGCCGAAGGCCAGACCTGACGGCAGCTCGTATCCGACGTGCGCGCGACCGGAGAAGCCGAGCGGGAACGATGCCGAGCCGGCGCTGCTGACGTCGCCGCCGAGGAGGAGCGCCAGCGGGAAGCTCGGCGAGAGCTCGGCGAAGATGCGCGCCTTCTTCTGCGCCTGCCAGAGCGGCGAGTCGGGATCGCGCTCCAGGGCCACGGCGATGCGCTCCGGCGTCGTCGGTGAGAGATCGAGCTGGCGCCCCTGCGGAACGAAGCCGTTCTGCGCGACCTCGATCTTGTGACGGCCCCTGCGGAGGCGGCCGTCCCAGAGCCCATTGCCGACCACGACGCCGTCGACCGCGACGGTCGCGCCGTTCGGCGTGGGCTCGACGCGCAGCGAGCAATCGAGCGCTTCGAGCGCGAGGACGATCGGCGTGACCTGGTTGATGCGGACCGTCGCGTTCGCAGGCTGGGTGCCCAGGTTGCCTTCGCCACGGAGGTAAACGACGTGCTCGCCGGTGGCGACGAGGCCTTGCCACGGCGTCTTGCCCACGACGACGCCGTCGACGAGGACCTCGGCGCCCTTGCCGCCGTCCTCGGTGACGGAGAGGCGACCGGACTGCGAGAGCGTCTCGAGCTTCGCCTCGACGACGAGCGACTGCTTGCCCGCCACTTCGACGCGCTTCTCGACGGGCGCGAAGCCCTCCTTGTAGACGCGCAGCACGTGCGTTCCGGCGGACACGCGCAGCGCGCCGGCCGGCGTCATGCCGCGCTCACGGCCGTCGATGGTGTTCTGCGCGCCGTTCTCCGGCGTGCGGATCTCGATGGCGCCGACGAGCTGCTGGAGCTCGGCAATCTCCTTCTCGACGGCGCTGCGATCGGTCGGAGAGAGGGTAGGGAACTCCTTCACGAGCGCCTCGAACATGTCGAGCGCCTCGTCGAAGCGGTTCAAGTTGCGGAGACAGATGGCGGCGTTCTGCGTGTTCGAGCGCGTGGCGTAGGCGCTTCGCGATTCGAGGAACTCGACGAGCGCTGCGTCCCACACCTTCTTGTCGAAGAGGGTCATGCCGCGCTCGAAGCGCGCCTTCGCCTCCTCCTTCTTCGCGTCGGTGGCCGTGGCGGGGCCGCCGGCCGGAGCGCTCGTGGGAGCAGCCGCAGGCGGCGGAGTCGGTGCCGGCTTGGGACGCGCGCCACCGCGTTGAGCAGCGGCGGGCGCCGCTGCAGCAAGGGCCGCGAGCAGCACGACGAACGAGGTGAAGCGGCCTCTACGTGTCACCGCGAACAGTCATATCTCATCGCGGGCGACTCGCGGGCGACGGGAAGGCGACAGGACGTCGGGAGGGCGCTTTGCATCGCGCGCGCCCGGCTGTTACGCCCGTCTGCGGCGGGAGGTGGAATGCGGTCGTCCGAAGCTCTCGTACTTCTGGTTCTGACGACGACGACGGCGCTCGCTTGTAGCCGAGCGCCGGCGCCGGCTCCGTCGCCCGCTTCCCAGGCTGCGTCGGCGCCGTCGGCTGCAGCAGCGGGCCCGCGCGCATCGTCTGCTCCGACGCCCGACGCGGCGAGCGCCGACGCGGCGGCGATCGCGACGCTCGCGAAGACCCCAGGCACCTCGTTCGCGGGTCTCTGGTTGCGACGTCTGGCAGCGGCATGGGCCACGACGCACGACGCGACGGCGCCCGAAGTGGAGCTCGCCGCGCGCGAGCTGCATCGCGCGGTGCAATGGGGATCGCTCGACGAAGAGCTCCAGATCCTCGGTAGCGCCGCCACCGTCGCGCCCGCGTTCGAGAATACGCAGGTGCCCGTGGCGGTGCACGCCGCGAAGAGCGTCGATCCGCAACGAGACTACGGAAGTGCGATCACTGCCGCGACGGCGGCCCGACGGCCGCGCCTCGTCGCGATCTTCGCGAAGCTCGGCGCCGATGGCCGCCGGCACATGCTCCTCGGGATGCGCGACCCGGCCACGATCGCAGACTTCTTCGCCGTTGCGGCGCGCGACGGCGTGTGTCCGTCCGTGAAGGACGATCGCGATCTCAGCTGGGAGGCTTGGTCCTCGCCGTCGTCGGCGAGTTGCGCGCCGCCGCCGCTGCCCGCGGACGAGCTCCACGATCTCGATCGCCTCTCCGCCGAGCTGGCGGATCCGTGGCCGAGAGCGGTGCGTGCCATCGTTGCGCTTCGCGAGCTGCGCGATCACGAACGCGCGCGTTTCAAGCCGGATCTGGCGCAGCAGAAGCACTTCGTCGAAGGATGCATGATGCATCCAATGTGCCCTCTTTGGCTGATCGACAAGCCGGATCCGGGGTTGCGGCCGGTGCTCGAGGAGGCGAGC
>JAXDMI010000431.1:0-8367 GCA_034666145.1 Myxococcales bacterium
GCCCCGTTACCCTAGATACCCGGTGCGATGCCGCCCACCGTGCCCCCGCCCACCAACAAGGGAGCGGCATTGGAGTCGAAGCGCTTCCTGATCGTGACCGGCAAGGGCGGCGTCGGAAAGACCACGGTCTGCGCGGCCGAGGCGCTCGCGCTTGCAGCGAAGGGCAAGCGTGTCCTCGTGTGCATGTGCAACGCGAAGGAGCGGCTCTCGGCGATGCTCGGCTCCGAGCTCATCGGCCCGCACGTCAAAGCGGTCGCGCCCAACGTGTGGGCCGTGAACATGGATCCCGAGCTCGCGCTCGCCGAGTACGGGATGATGGCGCTGCACTCGAAGACGCTCTTCAAGCTGCTCTTCGACAACAAGTACGTGCGCAAGTTCTTCCGCGCGGTGCCGGGCATGCAGGAGTGGACGCTCCTCGGCAAGGCCTGGTGGCACACCACCGAGAAGCGCGAGGACGGCAGCTGGATGTACGACGTCGTGATCCTCGACGCGCCGGCGACGGGTCACGGTCTCGACATGCTGCGCGTGCCGAAGATCATCCTCGACGTCGTGCCGCCTGGGCTCCTCCGTCGCGATGCCGAGCGCGCGTGGAAGATGTTCCAGGATCCCGAGACGTGCGCGGTGGTGCTCGTGACGCTCCCCGAGGAGATGCCGACCACCGAGACCATCGAGCTCGCGAAGGCGCTGCGCGACGAGCTGCAGCTCCCGATCGGGAAGATCGTGGTCAACGGCGTCCTGCCGCCGCTCTTCTCGCGCGCCGAGCGCGCCGCCATCGAGGCCGTGGGGCCCATCAAAGGCGACACCAAGGCCGACGCCGCGCTCGCGGCCGGTCGGAGTCGCGCCACACGGGAGCGCGTTCAGGCGGAGAGCCTGGCGCGCCTCGCGGCGGAGCTACCGATCTCGCCGTCGTTCCTCCCCCAGCTCTTCGAGGACGCGGCCCAGCCGTCGGCCATCCGAGAGCTGGCGAAGCGGATGGTCTGAAGCTTTGTGAAGCTTCATGTGAAGCTCCGGCGATCGCTTGCTCCGACGCCTGCGTGGCCGTAGGACAACGGCATGGTGAGGCGCTCGACGGTCGCGCGCATGATCGTGCTCCTCGTGGCGCTGCCCGCGTGCGATCGCTTTGCTCATCCGAAGTACGATCCCCCGCAATATGCGCCGGCGTCGCCTGGCGGAGTGGGCGGCGGAGCGGGCGGCAGCGGGTCGGTCTCGAGCGATGTCGCCGCCACCGGCGATGACATCACCGCGCCGGGCTGCGCCACGATTCCGAACGGCGCGGGCGCCGGCGAAGGCGCTGTCTGTCGGATCGCGAGCGACTGTGCGCTGCTCTGTTGCTCCTGCAACAACGGCGGCACGTGGTCGGCGGCCTCGTGCGTCGGTGGCCATTGCGCGTCGCAATCCACGGTCTGCGCGCGAACGTCGTCGTGCGGGACCGGCGCGGTCGTGGTGGGCGTCGGGTCGTCGTCCGATGCATGCGGCGGGGCGAGCTACGCCGACCCTACGTGTGACGCGTGCATGCGCGCGAGCTGTTGTCTCGAGGAGGCGCACTGCGCGAACGACGCAGCCTGCGGCAACGTCGAGAGCTGCATCGGCGGGTGCACGGATTCGCAGTGTCAGGCCGGCTGCGAGGCGGCTTACGCATCGAGCAACGCCGCCGTGAACCTCGATGCCTGCTTCAACGCGTCATGTGCCGGCTCGTGTCCGTGACGTCGGCGACCTACGCGACCGCTCCCGTCACGACCTCCGCCTTCTCGATGCGATCGAGGCGGAACTGGCGGCTCTCGTTCTTCGCGAGATCGAGCGCGTTGACGCGCGTCTCGGTGCGCTCCATCACTACCGACTCGATGCGTACGTCGCGCGTGGTCGGGACGCCGTTGCCGTCGCGGTAGGTGATGCGCAGCGGCTGCTGCTCGAACCATGCGCGTTCGAGCGCGGTACGGACTGCCTTGAGGCTCGGTCGCGTCGGCACGCCCACGAACGAGAGCTCGCGCAGACGGCCGATGAGCTCACGCTGCGCCGACGTCGACAGCGCCGAGCGCACCTTGTCGAGCGCGCGCTGCAGCGTCTCCTCGAACGGCATGAGGCGTGTCTCCGATGCGAAGCGACCGAGCGCCACGAGCACCGCCGCCTCGCGCGCCGTGAAGTTCACGGGCGGCAGCGAGTAGCTCTTGTCGAGCGCATAGCCGCCGCCTCTTCCGCGCTCCGCGGAGAGCGGCATCGAAGCAGCACGCAGCGCATCGAGGTCGCGATACATCGTGCGCAGCGTGACGCCGAAGCGCTCGGCGAGCACCTCGGCGGTCACTCCGGTACGACGTCCGCGTAGGTATTCGGCGAGGGCGAAGAGGCGTTCGGTTCGCTTCATGGTTTCAAAGCGTCAACTGACATGAGAGTGACACGACGAATCGGCCCGCGAAAGCAGAGCGATGCCGAGGCCGCGCTATTAACTGACACGAGGGTGACAATGGGCTCCGGCAGGATGCAGCTCATGAAGACCACCGACCCCACGCATTCTCCGACCATCGTTCTCTGCGAGCTGGGCGAGACCGGCATCGCCAACCTCCAGAGCTACTCGCCGTTTTGCCTCAAGGTGCATCGCGCGCTGGGGCTCGCAGGCCTCGCGTACTCGTCGCGACGCGGCGCGCCTCCCGACTTCCGCGCCCTCAACGAGGCCGCACAGGTCCCGGTGCTGCTCGTCGACGACGAGGTCATCGCGGACTCGACGCAGATCCTCGCGCGCATCGAGAAGCTCGCCGTGCAGAGCGGCCGCCCGTCGCTCCTGCCTTCGGATGCCCGGGGCCGCGCCGAGGCCTGGCTCTGGGAGGACTACGCCGACCGCGCTCTCAACGGCTACCTCGTGGCGGCGCGCTGGGCCGATCCGCGCAATTGGCCGCTCGTGCGCGAGGCCTATTTCAAGGGCGCTCCGTGGTTCGTGAAGAGGCTCGTCGCGCCGATGCTGCGTCGCAAGATCATGTCGGGTCTCGTCGCGCGCGACTTCCTGCGCGCCGGCGAGAAGGCCCTCTGGAACGACTACCGGCGCGTGCTCGATCAGCTCGAGGCGCGCGCTCCGCTCGACGGATTCTGGCTCGGCGGCGAGAGCCCGACCGTCGCGGATCTCGCGATCTTCGGGCAGCTGCACGGCCTTCGCACGCCGCTCACCGCCATGCAGGCGCGCGAGCTCACCCTTCGCCCGGCGCTCACGGACTGGCTCGACCGCGTCGACGAAGCGACGTTTCCGGGTCGATCGACGGTCCGGTTGACGGCAGGCTACGGGCACGACATGACCCCGGCGTCGTGCCGTTCACCTATCCCTATCCGCGCCCAAGCGTGACCGCGGACGTCGTGGCGTTCACGATGCGGGCCGACGATCTGGCGGTCTTGCTGATCAAGCGGAAGTCCGAGCCGTTCAAGGACTGCTGGGCGCTTCCGGGCGGGTTCGTGAACGAGAACGAAGCGCTGGATCGTGCGGCGGCGCGCGAGCTCTACGAGGAGACCGGGCTCACCGTTCATCCGTCGAAGCTCGAGCAGCTCGGCGCGTTCGGCGATCCGGGACGCGACCCGCGCGGCCACACGGTGACGGTGGCCTTCGTGACGTTCCGCGCCACCGAGACGTCGATCAACCCGGGCGACGATGCCATCGAGGCGGAGTGGCATCCGCTGCGCGCGCTCGATCTCGGTGACGTGTCGACCGCGCGCTCCTTGCCGCCGCCTCCGCCGCCCGGCACGACGCCGGCGAAGAAGAGCGCAAAGCGAAAGCCCGCCGTGCGGCTCGCGTTCGATCACGCGGTGATCCTGAATCGCGCGTATCGCCGCTTGTGCCGGCATCTCAACGACCCGAGCAGCGACTACGCGTTCGACGTGGTGCCGCCGCGCTTCACGCTCGCCGAGCTGCGTCGCATCTACGAGGTCGTGATCGGCAAGAAGCTCACGCCGCGCGTGATCCGCCAGCACCTCGTCGATCGCGGGGTCATCGTTCCGGCGACGTCGAAGCCTACGACGAAGGCGAACCAGCTCTATCGCTGGAACCGCGCCTGAAAAGCAGACGCCGAACGGCGGCAAAGGCGGAAACGAGAAGAGCCAGCCCACCTCGCGGCGGACTGGCTCCATGCCGATTCTCGAAGAAGAGGCTCAGCCCTTCTTCAGGTTCTCGAGCGCGAAGTCCCAGTTGGCGAGCGACGTGAGGAACGTCTCGATGTACTTCGGGCGGGCGTTCCGGTAATCGATGTAATATGCATGCTCCCACACGTCCATCGTGAGGAGCGCCTTCTGACCGTGCTTCATCGGGAGGTCGGCGTTCGGGGTCTTGGTGACCTTCAGCTTGCCGCCCTCGAGCACGAGCCACGCCCAGCCCGAGCCGAACTGCGTGATGCCGGCCTGGGTGAACTCGGTCTTGAACTTGTCGAAGCCGCCGAAGTCGCGCGTGATGGCCGCGGCGAGATCGCCGGTCGGCTCCCCGCCTCCTTTGGCCTTCATCGAGCTCCAGTAGAACGTGTGGTTCCAGATCTGGGCGGCGTTGTTGAACACCGGACCCTCGGAGCTCATGATCACTTCGTCGAGGCTCTTGCTCGCTTCGGGCTTGCCGGCGAGGAGCTCGTTCAACTTGTCGACGTAGGCCTTGTGGTGCTTGCCGTGGTGGTACTCCAGCGTCTCCGCGGAAATGTGCGGGGAGAGGGCGTCTTTTGCATACGGCAACTCGGGCAACGTGAAAGCCATGGCTCTCGTCTCCTTCTAATGGGGGAGCGGCACATTAGAGGGCCGAGGCCGTGTTGAAAAGGGGCGCTGGTCCTCAGGCCCGACTTCGCCCGGCGCCCGAGTTGTAATTCGTTGTCGCAGTTTCGTACGCGGGTCGTCATCACCGCGTATCCGAGCGTTCTCGTCGCATGAACCGATCGCACCTCGCTCTCGTCCTGTCCCTCATGCTCGTTCCCTCGACGCTGCTCCTCGCGGGCTGCCCCGAAGAAAAGAAGGCCGACGACGCCGACTCGAGCTCCACCGCGGCGTCGGCCGCGGCGTCGGCCGCGGTCAGAGCCGCGCCGACCATGTCCGCGGCGACCGATGCAGCAACGCCGTCCGATGCCGGCAGCACCGATGCCGGCACGACCGATGCCGCGACCGACGCCGCCAAGTCCGATGGCGGCAAGTCCGACGCCGGCAAGGCGGCCACGAACACGAAGAAGTGAGCCGACGCCTTCGGTCACCAGAGCTTCCACCACGGGCGCTTCGCAGGCGCCTGTGGGGGAGGTGACGGCGGCTCCGATTCGGGCGGCGATCCTCCGAGGTGGCCGTCCGTCTGGAGCTGCGCGCGCACCTTCGCGGGATACTCCTTCGGGACGTACGGCAGCATCTCGAGCGCGCCGAGCAGCGCGAACGCGATGCCGGCATTCGTCTCGTGAGCGACCACCGGACAGATGTCGATGAGCGCCTGACGCAGCTCGCGCGTCGTGTCCGTGTCGCGAAGCGCGAGCTCCGCTGCCACTCGGATCGCGGCAGCGAGCGGCCAATCGACCACGCCGGCGAGGAGCGCGAGCAGCGCCTCGCGCTTCTCCGTTCGCGCCCAACCTGGCTCGGAGAGCACGAGGCCGAGCACCGCGCAGACCTGCCACCGATGGACCCACGCGGGACCCTCGGAGACGCGGATCACCGGCATGCGCGGATGAACGATGGCGGCGACCCAGTCGCGTGCTCGCGCATCGGGCGGCGGCGCCGCGGCGGCCATCGACCATAGGTCGAGGAAGTCGGGCGCGCTCGTGAAGGCCGCCTCCGCGACCGTGCCGTCGAGCTCGCGGAGCGCGAGGCTCTCCACCCATGCGCTCACGTGCTCGGGCGGCGGCGCGAGAGCCTGGACGAACACGTCGCCCTCGCGCTCCCACAGCGTGAACGGATCGGGACGCCTCGTCACCGTGCGAAGCTCGCCCTCCGGCGCGCCGTAGTCGGCGAGCCGCGGATCGGCTGCGCCGGCGAGCATCAACGCCATGCACAGTCGGTTCGACGGACCCTCGACGCCGCTGACCGCCATGCGCACGCTGCCTTCGCGGATCGCCGCGCCGGCGCCGGCGGGGCCTTTGGCGCGCAGGCCGTCGTCGGCGCCGATCTGCGAGAGCGCATTGGCCGTGGCATCGAGCATCGGCACGAAGCTGCCGTGACCGAGGATGCGCCGGCGCACCACGTCGAGCGGCGGTGCGTCCGGCGGAGGCGCGTTGCTGCGCGCTGCCTGCGTGATGGCCTCGTATTCGGCGAGGTTCTCGGCATCGGGCTCGCGCTGCGCGGCGAGACCGGTGTACTCGGCGATGGCCTCGGCCCAGCGCCCCGCATCGGCGAGCACGCGGACCTTCTCGGCGACGTGCACGACGTCGCCGCTCTCGCGACGCGCCTCTTCGAAGGCCTCGAGCGCGCCGTCGAAGTCACGCTTTCCGCGCAGCGCGAGCGCTCTGCACACGAGGTACTGCTCGCGCGTCGCGGTCGGCTTCGCGCGCTCCGCCGCCGCGAGCGCATCGTCGTAACGACCGGCACGACGCATGATCGCGGACGCGAGCAGCGCAACGCGCGCGTCGTCGGTCATCTTCATCGCGAGGCGGGCGAGGGGGAGCAGCTCCTCGGCAGCGGCCTGTTCGGCGGGCAAGAGACGCATGCGACCGACACCGAACGAGTAACCGAGCACGAGGACGCGCAGCAGCACGAGCGCATCGACGGTGAGCTCCTTCGCCTCTGCCTCCTCGACCCACGGCACGAGCCACCGATGGAACCCGAGATGCGGAACGGCGGCGTGCACGTCGCCGGCGATGGCGATGGCCTCGAGGAGATCGCCGCGCTGGTGGAGGTGGAACGCGCGCGCAGCCTGCGCCCCGAAATAAGGCTGACCCGCGAGGTCATCGAGGAGCGCGCGCTCGCCGAGCAAGTCGAGGAGCGGTCCGCGCCACTCGCTGCGTTCCGGCGCGAGCCCGAGCGCCGACGTCACGTGATGGAGCGCGTGCTTCCGATCGCCCTTCGCGATGAGCTCTCGGACGAGTGCGATCTCCTCGTCGTACGAGAGCTCGCGATGGGTCACGCAGCTTTCTTGGTTCACGAAACTAGCGGAGGGGAAGGGATTCGAACCCCCGGTACCCTTACGGGTACACTTGATTTCCAATCAAGCACCTTCGACCACTCGGTCACCCCTCCAGGGGAAGCACCCCAATTAGCACGCGGAGATGGGCTCGGTCTATGCGCCGCTCTACGCGCTCTTCTAGGCACGCACGAAGTCGATGAAACCGCGGGTCGGCTCGGTCGCCACGAGCTCGACTCGGAGCGTGTCGCCGACGTCGAGGCCCTGTTCGCCCTTGACGATCCGCCCCTCGGCCGGCGGCGTGATGAGCCGGACGAACGTGCCCTTCGGCGAGACGCCGGTGACGATGGCGTCGAACGTCTCGCCGATGCGCTTCGAGAGGAACGTCGCGGCCGCGACCTTGCGCATCGTGCGCTCGAACTTGCGCGCGTGGTTCTCCATGTCCGTGCAGCGCTGCGAGATCTCGCGGAGCTCCGCCACCGTGTACGGCGACGGCTGCTTGCTCGCCGCGGCCTTGAGGAGCCGCTGCGTGACGAGATCGCCGAAGCGCCGGTTGGGCGCCGTGGAGTGTGCGTAGTCGTCGACCGCGAGACCGAAGTGTCCTTCGGGCGAGGAGGGATCGGCGACGGCGTACTCGCCGGGACCCATCAGCTTCACGATGCTCAGCGAGAGATCGGTGAAGCTCTTCGGATCGGAGTCGTGCTGGTCACGCAGGAACTCGGAGAGCGCAACGGCGTTGGGCTCGGCGGGCAGCTTCGTACCGCGCACCGCGGCGACCTCCACGATGCGGTCCCAGCGCCTCGGCGTGCGAACCACGCGCCGGAGTGACGCGAAGTTGCGCTCCTCGAGGTAGCGCGCGGTCACGCCGTTCGCGGCGATCATGAGGTCCTCGATGATGTCGCGGCCGCGGTTCGCGTCGACGAGCGTGAGCGACACCACCTCGCCGTTCTTCGCGACGGCACGGGCCTCCGCGGTCTCGAGCTGGAGGGCGCCGTGCTCGACGCGACGCTTGCGCAGGCGCCGTGCCGCTTCTTCCTGCATGAGGAGCTGATCGCCGAGCGCTGCGCTCTTCGCGATCTCGGGCGGCGGCTCGCCACGACGGTCGAGCCACGCTCCGATGTCCTCGTAGACGAGCTTCGCGTGGTTGCGGAGGCGCGCGCGATACACGTCGGACGCGACGATGGCGCCGTCGGGCGCGATGGTCATGTCGGTGACCACGGCGAGGCGGTCGACATCGGCGAGGAGTGACGTCGCGTCGCTCGACAGATCGTCGGGGAGCATCGGGAACGTCGCGACGCCGGCATAGAGCGACGTCGTGTTGACGCTCGCGT
>JAXDMI010000432.1:0-5584 GCA_034666145.1 Myxococcales bacterium
GTCCTCTCCGGCGGCGCGGGGCTCTCCCTCGGATGGTCGATCGTCGCCCCCGGTGAGCTCACGCGTCTCGCCTCGCTCCAGCGCACAGCGCGGGAGATCCTCGTCATCGTGGCAGGGGCGTCCGTGATGCTGCTCATGGCGGCCGGCATCGAAGGCTTCTGGTCGGCGTCGAGCACGCCGCGGGTCGTGAAGGTCGGGATCGGCGGCACGCTCTTCGTCCTCGTCGTGCTCTACATCCTGTTCGCAGGTCGCGACACCGAGCCCGACGGCGCGGAGGCCTCCTCGACGTCCGCACAGTCCGCAGGCTCCGCAGCGACGAGCGAGGCGCCGCGATGAGCCTCGATGTGATGCACGCGCGCGTCGCGTTCCGCAATCGCGCCTTCATCGACGTGATGGACCTCGCGCTGCGCTTCTTCGCCGTGCACGCAAAGCTCTACGCGAAGGTCTCGCTCATCGTCCTCACGCCGTGCGTCGCGCTGACGCTCCTCGCCGCGTGGGGTTGGGGCTGGACGGAGGCGGCGGTGGTCGCGTTCATCCTCTCGTTCGCCGCGCAGATCCCGTTCACGGTGCTGGCATCGCGTCTCGTGTTCCAGGAGAAGGTCGCGGCATCGGCGGTGATGCGTGCCGCAGCCAGGGAGCTCCCACGGGTCCTCGTGATGCGTCTCGGCTGGGTCCTCGCGGTCGCCGCCGGCACGTTGTTCCTCGTCGTCCCCGGCTTCTGGCTCGCCGGGCTCTTCCTCTTCGTCGACGAGGTGATGATCCTCGAACGCTCCACGATCAGCCCGGCGTTCGGGCGCTCGAACCGGATCGCGATGGGCAGCATCGGCGATGCGCTCATCGGCGTCGTCATGGTGATGCTCGTTCCCACGCTCGCGGTCTTTCTCGCCGACGTCGGCGGACGCGCGTTCATCGGCGAGCTGCTGCAGTTCCGTCCGCCGGTGCCGGCGTGGACCGCGGGCGGCAGCGTCCTCGCGATGCTCGGCTGGTTCGGGATCATCCCCTACGTCACCACCGCGCGCTTCTTCATGTACCTCAACATGCGGACGCGCGCCGAGGGCTGGGACATCCAGACTCGATTCGCAGCCATCGCCGCTCGCAACCAGCGAGAGGAGGCGGCGTGACGACGGCGCAGCAGAACCTCGCTGACGCGCAACGCGAGGGTCACTACACGTTCTGTACGGCGCCGAAGGTCCCGCTGTCGCCGCGCGCAGAGGAGCTCTGCCCGCTCGCGAAGCGCGTCGACGGCTGCGAGGGGTTCGCCGCGGCATGTCGCGGCGACATCGGCTCGAAGGCCAAGCGGAGCGGCGAGAGAGCCGAGGAAACGGCCAAGCCCGGCGATCCATCCACGAAGCACGAGATCCCGGGCGCCCTGGGCGCTGTCGCGCAGGGCCTCGTGTGGGTCCTCGTGATCGGCGTGGTGATCGCCATCGCGATCCCCCTCGTTCGCGCCATCCTCAACGCGCGTCGCAACAAGGCCCTCGCCGACGCGCCGAAGCCGCCGAACGCCGCCGTCGCGGAGGTGCTCGCGCCACCGCCACCAGCCGAGGCCATCTCCGATGCCGAAGCAGCGCTGCGCGACGCGGACGATCACGCGCGACGAGGCGATCTCGCGCGCGCGCTCGGGCTCTACCTCGCAGCGTCGCTCGCCGCGCTCGATCGGCGCGGCGCCATTCGCTTGGCGCGTTCTCGCACCAACGGCGAGTACGTGCGTTCCTGCGGCGAGGAGCACAGCCGCACCGCGCTGCGCGAGATCGTCCGCGAGGTCGACCGCGTCGAGTTCGGGCATCTCGCGCCGACGAGCGATGCCGTGGCGCGCATCGCTTCACGAGCCACCAGCGTCGTTCGCTCCCCCGGGAGCGGCGCATCGCGAGGCGCAGCGTCGATCGCGACGATGGCGCTCTCGGTGCTCTGCGTGCTTGCCGTGCTGGGATGCGGCGGCTCCGACTCGCGCGCGAGGAGCGGCACGATTGCCGGCGTGGACGACCCGTCCGGCGACGAGCTCCCGCTCGATCTCCTCCGGCGCGCCGGCTTCGACGCGTCGTATCTCGGAACCTCGCTCGCATCGCTCCCGGTGCCGGGTCCGACCGACACGTCGCCCGTGGTGGTGGTCGACGTGACGCGCGTCACGCTCGAAGAGGAGTCGTCCGCGCATCTCCTGCGCTGGGTCGAAGCGGGCGGCGTCCTCGTGCTCTTCGGGCCGCCCGCGTTCTGGCCGGCCGAGCTCGGCGCATCCAGCGACTTCGCGACGAACGACGAGGTGAACGTCGTGGATCACGACGTATTCGTCGTCGGCGCGCGAGTGGGGATCCCGCACGCGCTCGCGTGGCCGAACAGCGAGCCCGTCGCGTGGTCGGACAAGAGCGTGTATGCTGCACACAATACGTACGGCAAGGGCGCCATTCTCGGCGTTGCCGGCCACGAGCTCGTCACCAACATCGGTGTCACGAAGCCCGAGAATGCCGGGGCGTTCGCGGCTCTGATGGACATCGCCGCCGCCGATCGCCGCAGCAGCACCGCCGACGTCGATCAGGTGGTTCCGGTGCAGATCCGCTTCGCTCGAAGGCTCGACGGCATCGCTCCGCCGAGCAATCCGTTCTCCGCGCTCGTGCAGGCCGGGCTGGGCCGCGGCGCGTGGCATGCGCTCGCTGCCGCGGTCGTGCTCTTCCTCGCGTTCGGCATTCGCCAGGCACGCGCTCGACCCGCGGTGCCGAAGCCACGTCGCGCGTTCGCCGAGCACGTCGAGGCGACCGGTGCGTTCTACGGTCGAGCGCGCGCGCTCGGTCACGCGCTCGCGTCGTACGGTCGCTTCGCCGAGATGCGGCTCCGCGAGCGCGTTCCGCGCGGCGCCGACCCGGTGCAGTTCCTCGCGGCGCGCGCCAAGGTACCTCTCGAAGACGCGGCGCGCGTGTGGAAGCGAGCCACCGAGGCGAGCGCCGAAGACCCGCCGCGCGGCGACGAGCTCACGACCATCCGCGATCTCGGCGCCATGCTCGCCAAGGCGATCGAGACGCCAAGGTCACCGCGGTAACGGCGACTACGCGAAGCTCTTCACGAGCGCGCGCGCTTCGACGATGTTGTCTTCGATGCTGCAGTAGGTCCAGCCGCCATAGCGACCGACCGGATACACGCCGCGCGTGCGGAGCTCTGCGGACAGGCGCGTGTGCTCGACCATCGATTGCTTGGTGATGTGGACGTACGCGGGGTCCATCACCACGGAGTGCTCGGCGACGAGCTGGTGATCGCTGATGACGTTGGTGCGCTTCAGATCGAAGAGCACCTGCTCGCGCATGGCCGCGGCGTCGATGACCGCGCCCTTGGCGAAGCCGATCTCGACGTAGAGACTCAGGCGGTCGGCATCGAAGATGTTGTCGTAGAAGCCGACGCGATAGAACGAGGTGTTCGGATCCGGGTAGTAGATCCAGTGGACGTCTCGCCTCCCCTTCTTGTCGAAGCCGAGGTTGAAGACGAGGACCTTGTTCCACGAGAAGACCGCGTCGTCGTACGGGACGTGCGCCAGCGCCAGGAGCTTGTTGAACGGCGCGGAGGACACGAAGCGCTCGAACCCGATCTCCCGCTTCGGTGTGACGGCCACCTTGCGCTCCAGATCGATGCTGATCACTGGCTCGCTCGCTGCGATCGCGCCGGGGCGCAGCACGCTGGCGAGCGCCTTCACGTACTCGATGGCGCCGCCGGCCGGGTACGTGAACGTCGCGTTGTAGCTCGCGTTGTTCGCGACCTTCATGTTGCGGATGATGTCGGTCAGATCCGCGTGGGGAAAGAATCGCCCCATCGCGTCCTTGTCGAGCGTGCCGAGGTCGGTCGCGTAGAGCTTCTCGTTGTAAGGAACGAGGAATTTCTCGGCAATCGAGCGACCGAAGCGTGCATAGAGCATGCTCTTGAAGCTGTCGTCCGCGGGCAGGTTCAGGTTCACGGAGGCGAGCGGACCGAGGAGCTCCTTCGGCGCGCGCGCGAAGTAGAGGTCGTAGAGGCAGTCGATGAAGTCCTGCTGAGGCAGCTGGTGGATGTTCTTCTGGAACGGGAAATCGATGGTGTGGCCTTTGAAGTCGACGAACGACTTCCGCTCGACCTTCCGGATCTCCTGCCCCGGCATGTGATCGCGCAGCCACGCCTCGATCTCGGGATGCTTGAAGTGGAAGAAATGTCCGGAGTAGTCCCAGACGAATCCCTCCTTCTTCACGGTCTTGCAGTAGCCGCCGATCTCCGGGTCGCTCTCGAGGACGAGGTAGTCGTCGTCACCTCGCTCCGCGAGCGCCGCAGCCGTCGCAAGCCCTGTAATCCCAGCTCCGACGATGAGAGTCCGCACCTTCTCCATCGCCGCGAACCTTAGCAGATGTTACCAATGAGCCGCATGACGCCGGAGATTTTCGAGGCCACGTTCCGGCGCATCGGACAGCAGATGGCCAAGGTCGTGGTCGGGCAGGAGGACCTCGTCTTCGGCCTGCTCGTGGCTGCGCTCGCGGGCGGTCATGTCCTCATCGAGGGCGCGCCCGGTCTCGGCAAGACGCTGGTCGCGCGCTCCTTCGCGAAGGTGTCGGGCGCGCGCTTCAAGCGCCTGCAGTTCACGCCCGACCTCATGCCGAGCGACGTCACGGGGTCGAGCGTGCTCGATCGCGAGAAGGGCGCGTTCACCTTCATTCCGGGGCCGATCTTCTGCCAGCTGCTCCTCGCCGACGAGATCAACCGCGCGCCGGCGAAGACGCAGTCGGCGCTGCTCGAGGCGATGCAGGACCATCAGGTGACCGTCGACGGCATCTCGCGCCCGCTGCCGGCGCCGTTCGTCGTGGTCGCGACACAGAATCCGGTCGAGTCACAAGGCACGTATCCGCTGCCCGAGGCGCAGCTCGATCGCTTCTTGATGAAGCTCACCGTGCTCGATCCGCCGCGCGACGTCGAGCAGCGCATCGTGAAGAACCACGCGACCGGCTTCGACCCCACCGATCTCTCCGCGCTCGAGGCGATCACCTCGCCCGAAGAGCTCCTCGCGATGCAACGAGCCGCGCAGCGCGTGCGCGTGGACGACTCGATCGTCGAGTACGTCGTCGAGCTGGCGCGGAAGACGCGTGAAGATCGCGCCATCGAGCTCGGCGCATCGCCGCGCGCGTCGATCGCGATGATGAAAGCAGCGCAGGTGGTGGCGGCGAGCGAAGGACGTGACTTCGTGACGCCCGACGACGTGAAGCCCGTCGCGAAGCCCGTGTTGCGCCATCGCATCATGCTGCATCCCGACGCCGAGCTGCAGGGCACGACGGCGGACGAGCGCATCGACGACATCCTGCGCGCCGTGCCGGTGCCGCGTGCCGCGAAGTACGCGCCTCCCGCGGCGCCCGACGCGCCCACGGCCCCCGCCGCGCCGACTGCGCCTGCCGCGCCCGGAGCATAACGCGCCGTGGTGGTCGTCCCGACGCGTCGCCTCGTCGTGCTCGCGTTCGCCGCGACGATGATCGCGACGCTCGCAGGCTTCGTCGCGGGCGTCGATCCCGCGTGGGTGGCGCTGGACGGCCTGGTGCTCGTGATGGCGGGCGTCGATGCGCTCGCGGGCCGAGGACGGCGTGTCGAGATCGAG
>JAXDMI010000433.1:0-10585 GCA_034666145.1 Myxococcales bacterium
GGGCCTTGCGTGAGAGAGGCGCGATTCGACAGACTTTCTCGATGCGTGGCCTTGCGCATCCGTGGTTCGTGCCTAGAATCGCTCAATCAGATGCTCGACGCGCGCCAGCAGATGTGGGGGGTCGAGACCACGAAGCGTCGAGAGCGGCGCGCCCCGACGGCGGTCGAAGGCGCGCGGCCGCAGAGGCCGAAGCGCGTGCCTCGCCAGCTGTCGCTCGCGGAGGCGGTGCGGACGCGCGGTGGCCCGAGAAAGGGCGCGGGCCGGAAGCGCAAGGACCCGACGGCGCGTCCGAACGTGGTGCATCGGGTGCGGCCGGCGCATCGCAGCGAGCTCCCGGTGCACATCACGCTTCGCCGCGCGAAGGGACTACCGGGATTTCGCAGCGAGCGGCTCCGGGTCCTCCTCGAGCAGGCCATCCGCGATACGCGGCGCGAGGGCTTCCGCATCACGCACTACTCGGTGCAGGCCGATCACGTGCACATCATCGTCGAAGCCGATGATCCGACGACGCTTACCAACGGCATGCGCAGCTTCGCGGTGCGGATCGCGATGCGTGTGAACCGCCGCATCCTCGGGCGGACGCGCGGACGCGTGTGGGGCGACCGCTATCATCGTCGCGATCTCGCTGGCCCACGCGCGGTGCGCAACGCGCTGGTCTACGTGCTCGCGAACCACTTGAAGCACGGCGAGGTCGACGTCGGCCTGCTCGACCCCTGCTCCTCGGGCCCATGGTTCACGGGGTGGACGCATTCCCTGGAACCTCCGCGAGAAACGAGCCCGGTCGAGCGCGCGCGAACTTGGGTGCTACGCGAAGGTTGGATCACGCGAGGCGGTGGACGCATCCGTCTCGGTGAGGTGCCGCGGGCGCTGCGTGAGTGAGCGCGACGCTGCATCGTTGGCACGAGCGTTTGGCAGGCTGTTGACAAGCGCCAGTCGAGGGACCGACGGACGGATCCGACGGTGGTCTAGCAGGCTGTCGATAGAGGCCAGTGAGGAGGGCCGACGAACGGGTCCGGCTTTGATCTAGACGATCGCATGCGTGGAACGGACACGAAGCAGTCGTCGGTGCTGCGCCTCATCTCGCCGGAGTCGCTGGTGCCGGCTCAGCATCCGATCCGACCGATGAAGAAGCTGGCGGACGCAACGCTCAGGGACCGAGCCCGGTTTTCGACGGCATGAATGCCGCGACCGGTCGGCCCTCGATTCCGCCGGAGCGCCTCTTGAAGGCATCGTTCTTGATGGCGCTCCACAGGGTTCGCAGCGAGCCGCAGCTCTGCGAGCAGCTCGACTACAACATGCTGTTTCGCTGGTTCCTCGACATGGACATGGTCGAGCCCGGCTTCGATCACAGTACGTTCACGCGCAACCGCGAGCGACTGCTGGCGTACGACGTCGCCGCGCAGTTCTTTGATCTGATCGTGGCGCAGGCGCGCCGCGCGAAGTTGATGAGCGGCGAGCACTTCACGTTCGACGGGACGCTGATCGACGCGTGGGCATCGCTCGAGAGCTTCAAGAAGAACGCGTCGAAGCGCGACGACGTCCCGCCGTCACCGCCGACGGGCAAAAATCCGGTCGCCGATTTTCACGGAGAGAAGCGCTCCAACGACACGCACGAGTCGACGACCGACCCCGAATCGCGTCTCGCGAAGAAGGGTTACCGAAAGGACCCGACGCTGTCGTTCTCGGGGCACGCGCTGATGGATACTCGCCACGGCTCGCGCTGCGATATCGAATCGCCGAAGCCAACCGCTTCGCGGAGCGCGAAGTCGCGCTGCAGATGATGGCCGGCCGCATCGACGGACCCGAGCACGTCACCGTCGGCGCGAACAAGAGCCACGACACGCGCGGCTTCGTTGCAGGACACCGAGCGCTCAACATCGCTCCGCACGTCGCGCCAACGAAACGTCCGAGCCGGTGTCCTAGAGCAAGAAGAGAAGATTTGGTTGCCCACCCCTCGGGATCGAGTGCCATGAGCTTCGCATCCGAAGCATGTCGTAGACGGCGCCGACGAGGAGCGCGGTCAGCTGCGTCTTCGGGAGGCCTCGATGACGCGTCTCGCGAAGCCCTCCGACGGTCCTAACCGGCCGAAGAGCTCTTCGACGCGTTTCCGAATCTGCTGACTGATCGGATAGCCCTATGCCGCGTCGTCCGCGCATCATCGCGGAGCGTCGCGACGCGTCGCATGGTGCGCGCGGTCATGCCCCTAACCGTCGCGACTTCATCGCTAGGCTAGCTGCTATCAACGTCCTGGTACGGCGCCGGAGATCGTCGAACGGCTCACAGAACGAAACCTGCGCGGTCACGTTCCCTACGCAGTTTCTGACGGCGCGCCAGGTGTGAAGGACGCCGCGCACCTGTTCTCTGCCACGACGTGTTTACGGTGCGGCGGCAACGTCGCGCTCGTCAATGTACTGAATGCAGCTCGCCATGTAGCCCGCCGTTGGCTTCGATGGGTCGAGCAGATCCCGTGAGTCGGACCTGCCCACGATCAGGACCGCATCGCAGCCTTTTTTCGCTCCGAATGCCCTGAGCTTCTCGAAGAGCGTGCCGGTGGACCAATCCAAGCTATCGCCTGAAATGTGCAGCATCGAGACCTCCACGAACC
Organism: Myxococcales bacterium; assembly: GCA_034666145.1. Taxonomy (GTDB): domain Bacteria; phylum Myxococcota_A; class Polyangia; order Polyangiales; family Polyangiaceae; genus Labilithrix. The sequence goes on from JAXDMI010000433.1 coordinate 2,606, forward strand.
GGCGATCAGGCTTTTGCGTGATCAGCGCCACGTCGCGCACGGGCTTCGCGCGCATGGGGCGGACCGGAGCGTTGAGCGGCTCCGCCGAGACGAACGGCCCGCAGCCTGCGGTGGACAGAACCAATAGCGCAAGAAGCAACCGCTTCGTCGTCATGCTCGGCGGCCAACGCAACCTACGTGCCGCTCGTGACCACGCAGAGCTGCGATTTCCACACACAGAATCACGAGGCACGGCAAGACCGAGTGAACGACGATTCACAACGGTCAGCGCCGCATCGTACACAGCGGGCTCGCGCCGAGCCGCGCCGAGCCATGCCGAGCGATCACTCCTTCGCGAGATCGACCACGACGACGCTGCCGCCGCGCACCACCACGAGCTCGGTGGCGCTGCGGAAGAACCCGCGGTGGCCCAGCTCCGGCGCGTTCGCCAGGGTGCGATGCGTCTTCGCTTCGACGTCGTCGACCACGACGCCGCGGGCGCCGCTCTGCACGAGCAGGCCGGCGTCGCTGATGGCTCGCACGATCAGGCCCGGCTCCGCGGCCTCGTCGAGCGCTACTTTTCCCGTGACCAGCGAGACGACGCGCAGTCGCCACGCGAACCCTGACGGCGCATCCTTGTCGTTCCTCTGCGTGGTCATCGCCGCCCAGCGCGCCGACGGTGAGAGCGTGGAGTCCACGAGCTGCTCACCGCCGTCGAGGCAACCGAGCTTCTTCACCGCGAAGGGCTTCTCGAGGCCTACCGACAGCACGCACGTCTTGATCTGAGGCTCCTGGGACGCGACGACCACGGCGACGCCGCGCTCGTCGTCGAGGCCGAACCGATCGCGCGCGCCCGCGGTGCCGGCGAGGACGCGCGGCGCAGCCGAAAGATCCGTCGGCATGACGAAGAGCTCGTACTTCGCGCGCACCTTGTCGATGGTGCCCGTCGCTCGGCGGAAGAGGAGGTTCTTGCCGTCCGGCGTGAAGCGCGGATCGTAGGCGGCCTCCTTGGTCAGGCGCTTCTGCACGTGACCGTGGTCGTCCGCGACGTAGAGCCAGTCGCCGGCGTTGAAGGCGATGGCGCCCGTCTGCGGCGCGGCCGAGAGACGCCCGCACGCCCCGAACGGGAACTCCGCGGCGATGCCTGCATTCCGCACGAGATCGTCGGCGAATGCTGGTGCCGCGAGCCGGCCCATGAGCTCGGCGACTTCGTTCGGGCGGCGTCCGATGGTGGCGAGCGGGAGCTTCCCCAGCTCGGGGAACGTGTCGTCGGCGACGACCTTTCCGCCGTCGACGTCGACCACACGCGTCTGCAGCGTCGAACGAGCCTCACCGTCGAGACGACGAAGCAGCGCGCGCTTCCCATCGCGCGAGAGACGCTCGAAGTACCAGTGTCCCGGATACGGCTCGGGCGCCGCCGCGCTGTCCGCGACCACCGGCACCGCCGCGGCGTTGGTGTGCACATGCGCCGGCGACGCCACCACGGGCGCGCCTCCGCAGGCTTCCATCACACACAGAGAGGACAGCGCCAAGAGCGCGAGCGCGAAGGTCGTGAGCCGCAGCACCGACGGAGGATGCACGAGCCGCGCTGACCGGCAAAGTTCGACGCACATCGCATTCGTCACCGGCGCACGGCCGGTCAACGCGGGTCGACGAGCCCGCTCGGCACGGCTCGTGGTAGAAGCCGGCGCATGTGCGGAGTCATCGGCCTCGTCTACGAGAACACGCGCGACGACCTCGGCAAGATCGCTGCCGAGCTGCTGCAGACCCTGGAATACAGGGGTTACGACTCGACGGGCGCCGCCATCCAGGGTGACGAAGAGGACGTCGTGCTCGCGAAGGGCGTCGGCGCTCCTTCGGTGATGGTCCACGATCTCGGCATCACGCGCATGCGCGGGCGCGCCTTCTGCGGGCAGGTCCGGTGGGCGACGTTCGGCGCCGTGACCAAGGAGAACTCGCAGCCCCACGTGGTCCGCTGCAAGTCCTTCTTGTACGGCGCGCACAACGGCAACGTCACCAACTGCGACGACCTCAAGGCGTGGCTCGTGTCCGAGGGACACGCGGTGCTCTCCGACAACGACGGCGAGATGGTGGTGCACACCGTCGAGCACTTCTTCGCGCGCGAGCTCGAGAAATCGAAGGACAAGGACGCCGACGCTCGACGTCGCTGCATGCGCGCCGCGCTCCTCACCGCGGCGAAGAAGCTCGAGGGCTCGTTCGCGGCGGTCATCGTCGACCCTGTGACGCGCGTCATGTGGGCGGTGAAGCAGGGCTCGAGCCTCTACTTCGGCGTCGGGCAAGACGACGTCGGCGGGAAGTTCGCCATCGCATCGTCCGATCTGTCGTCGGTGCTGAAGCTCACGCGCGTGGTGGTGCCGATCACCGAGGGCGAGTTCGTCGAGTACGACCCGGCCACGCATCGCATCTACTGCATCGTCGATCGCACGCTGAAGACGGCGTCGGGGCCGGTGCGTTACGCGGCGGGGCAGTCGATCGAGCGAGAGCCGGTGCGGAGCCGTCTCCGCGCGAAGGACACCGCGCTGGTGCCTCCGTTCGAGACGTTCATGGATCAGGAGATCAGCGCGCAGGAGCAGACCGCGCGCGAGGTCGTCACGCTGTTCCTGGGCGGCTCGGAGGCGGCACGGGCCGTCGGGAAGAGCGCACCGGCGAGCATCGATCCTGCGGTCACGTCACACCTCGACGCGCTCCGCGATCAGTACGACGACGATCGCATCCGCAGCATGTTCCACGCGCTCGTCGACATGCCCGCGTTCCGGACGCTGCTCGAGACGACGCCGTCCGTCGTCGCCCATGCCGAGAAGCTGTGCTCCGCCGAGGCAGGCTTCTTCGCAGACCTCCTCCTCATGGCACGCGACAAGGCCGACACCACCGCGGTGCGCCTCCTCGACGCGATGCTCGAGGCCGAAGAGGTGCGCGAGTACGCGCATGCCGTCGAGCGCTTCGGCACCATGTGCAAGGACGCCATCGCCGCGCGCGGCCGGATCTACGTCATCTGCTGCGGCAGCTCGTATCACGCGGCCAAAGCCGCGAGCATGTTCTTCAACGAGCTGGCGCGCGTGGAGCTCACGCCGATCCTGCCCGGCGAGTTCCGCGCGCAGTCCGCGCGTTCGTTGAAAGACGGAGACCTCGTCATCGCGGTCAGCCAGAGCGGCGAGACGAAGGACCTCATCGACGTGCTCAACGACGTCATCGCGTCGGGACGCACGGTCGGTCGCATCGGACTCGTGAACAACGTGAACTCCACGCTCGCGCAGGAGAAGAGCGATCTCGTGATCCCCCTGCGCTGCGGGCCCGAGATCGCGGTGCCGGCCACCAAGAGCTTCATGAACCAGATGGTGGTCTTCTACTGCCTCGCGTTGCATCTCGCCGAGCGGCGCATCGAGGACCTCGGCACGACGCCCGCCGAGCGCGCGAACATCGCCCGCGAGCTGGAGGTCCGTCGCGAGAAGCTGCACTCGTTACCCGCGCTCCTGCGCGAGACGTTCGACACGACCGACGCCGACATCGAGGTGGCGGCGAGGCTTCTCTATCTCGCACCGAGCATCCACTTGCTCGCCACGCGCATCTCCGCCGTCGCCAAAGAGGGCGCGCTCAAGATCCGCGAGGTGGTGCTGAACCACACCGAGGGCTTCGAGGCCTCCGAGTTCAAGCACGGGCCGAACACCATCCTCGGCTTCAACACCGTGCTCGGACCCGACCGCGTCGACGCGATGCTCAAGCAGCTCGGTCACGTCCTCCGCAACCTCGTCTCCGAAGCCGCGAAGGCCAAGCTGGGACCGGAGTCGGTGCAACGGCTCATCCAGGCCGCGACCGACTCGGTGCTCTCGCCGACCTCGACGCCGTTCTCGCTCACGGCGGCGGAGCGCGAGCTCTTCGAGCGCGGCTTCGACCGCAGCGCGCTGGTCGAGGAGCTCTATGCCGACTACCCCCTCGTCTACATCACGGGCCCCGACGAGCGCGACGTCGCGCTCACCGTGTCGCAGATCAACACGCACAAGATCCGCGGCGCGAGCACGGTGGTGATCGCCGAGGACCATCCCGCACTGCGCGGAGCGGCCACCAAGGCGCCCATCGACAATGCGGAGTATCGCTCCGTGGTCATCAGCCTGCCGCGCACGGACGACACGCTCATGGCAACGTTCTCTGCGACGGTCGCGCTGCAGCGTTTGGCCCTGAAAATGAGCCTCCTCAAGAAGCACTACCTCGACCGCCTCGAGATCGCCGAGCACGGGGTCCATCCCGATGTCCCGAAGAACGTGAGCAAGTCGATCACCGTCGATTGAGCCTTAAGCGCGGGCTCGCGCTGCCGTTCTCTCTCCCGTGACCGCAGCCCAAAACATCCAAGAGCCCGCGAACGACCACGATCCCGACGAAGAGATCACGATCGAGCGTCGCGTCAAGGTGCCTGCCCACGCCGGCTCCGATGCGAGCCGTAAGACCACCACGCGCCTCACCAAGATCGATGCGCGTCTCCTCGCCATGGCGCGCGGTGAGGTCGAGCCCGATGACCCGTTCGGCGGGCTCATCCCGATCTACGACAACGACGACGAGGAGGCCCTCGAGGTCGACGAGTCATGGCTGATGCTCGATCGCGAGCCGGACTCGGCTGACGGCAAGGGCCTCTTCGGCGACACCATCCCCAGCATTCGCATGCGCCCGCACGAGCTCTTCACGCTTCCGCTCGAGCAGCGGTCGGCGTTCTTCCTCTCGCAGGTCGACGGCCGCCGCAGCGTCGGGGACCTCGTCGAGATCTGCAGGCTCGACGACCTCTCCGGCCTCGAGATCGTCGACGAGCTCCTGCGCCTGGGCGCCATCGAGCTGCGCTGACGCCCGACGCAATGAACCGCGTGAATCAGGGCGTGAAACGCACCGAATAGCTCACGACGGTCTTGCCGTTCTTCGGCTTCAGGAAGTCGACGCCCTCGAAGAACGCGACCACGCACGGGACGAAGCCTGCGTCCGTCGCGAAGGTGCGTGGGTTGGAGACGCGCGCGCGACCTCCGCTCGCCTCGATGACGAGGTCGACGCCGACGTCGGTGGGCTGCTGTTTGGCGAGGTGCTTCCAGCACCGCGCGAGCTCCGTGAAGTGGGGCTCGACGGAGCGCTTGATCGGCTCCTTCGTGATCTCGTCGTACGGCCCGCCGCCGACATGCATGCCGATGGTGGCGAGCTTCACCTTCACCGGCGTCTCGTCGGAGGCCGCCGACGACGCATCCGCGCCGGCGTCGCTCGTGGACGTCACGGAGGCATCGGGCGGCGCGCTCCCAACGGGTGCCGCCGCGCTCGCGGCGGGGAGCGACGGGCTGCGGGCCGCCGGATCATCGGTCAAGTGGGGAGCCCCCGCATCGACCGACGGCTTGGTGCACGCGAGGAGAGAGAGAGCAGCAAGGACGCCGAGCGAACGCATGATCTCGGCCAGCGTACATGATGGCGGCGCGCATGACTCCGCGGTACACCGATGATCGGTGCGTCGCTTCGTTCCCGCCCTCTCGGCATTCGTTGCGGTGGCCGCGCTGCTGGCGGGCTGCGGTTATCGCGAGCCGGTGCCGGCGTTCATCGCGAACGACGCGCGCTTCGGCCGGTTCGCCGGCCACGATGAGCCTCCGTCGCAACGACGCATGTGCGAGCACTGGATGAGCGCGGTCGTGGCCCGCGACGAGTACGCGATCTCCCATGTGTCGTTCCCCGAGAGCAACGTGCAGGATGCATGTTTCACCACGGTGAAGCACGAAGGCCGCGACGTCAGCGTGGGCCCGGTACCGCGCGGATGCGCGTATCCCGAGCCCAGCGCGCGGGCCCGCCTCGAGGCGCTCGCCGACGAGCTCGATCGCCTCGCCGACGACGCACCGCATCGCCTCTTCCCGTGCTCGCTCCGCGCCGATCAGCGCTCGGCCGCGCGGCTCCAGAACGTGCGCGTCCTCCGAGCGATGGCACGGCGCGCCGCGAAATACCCCTATTCCGCCGTGGTGGTGCCGGGGCACGGCGTCCTCGAGCAGGCCGACACCGTGCTCGCGAAGTTCCTTCCCGGAGAGGCGTGTACCGCCCTCGCCGACGGCGATCTCGGTCGCCTCGGCGCCATGCCGGTCCGCAGCGAGCGAGCCGCGGACGCGTTACGCGGAGGCGTCGCGCCGATCGTCATCGTGTCGGGCGGCGCCGTGCATTCCACGGTGGTCGAGGCGTTCGCGCTCATGCAGCTCCTGAAGTGCCGCGAAGAGGTCGACCCCGATCGCATCCTCGTCGAGCCGTGCGCCGATCACACCCACACCAATCTGCGGAACAGCGCGCGCTGGATCGACGCGATGAACGGTCGCGCCGCGTATCTGCTGACCGACGACTGGATCCAGTCCCAATACTTCCAGGACTTCAGCGGATTCGAGTTGCTCATGGGGAGCGTCGATCAACGGGCGCTGCGTGATTGGGGATATCTGATCGGGGCGTGGCGCCAATCCTCGATTGGGAACGCCGCGGGATTCTGGTTCACGCCGTATCGATTCTGGGCCGAACCGCGCGACGGCCTGGGCTCGATGACGTGCGTCGACTTTTGATTCAGGCCTTCACGCGCTCGTTCGTAGGATCGTAGAGCGGCTTCATCGACGCGATGGCCGGGTAATTCTTCCCGGCAATCTCTACTTCCCACGTCCCCTCTTCGAGATATTTGCCAGTCACCGGCTCACCGGCCTCGATCATGGCCAATCCCACGGCGCCGCCCACCGTGAATCCATAAGAGGCGGCGCGGATGTAGCCGACTGCCTTGCCGTTCCGGCGGACGATCTCCGCGTGATAGAGGAGCGGCTCGGGATCCTTCAGGAGGATTTGCACGATGCGTCGGGTGAGCGGTCCTTCCGCCTTCTTCGCCTCGACGGCCTCCTTGCCGAGGAAGCCGCCCGGCTTCTTCAGGTCGACGGCGAAGCCGAGGCCCGCCTCGAGCACCGAGTCGGTGTTGTCGATGTCGTGACCGTAGTCGCGATAGCCCTTCTCCATGCGGAGGCTGGCGAGCGCCTTGAGCCCGGCATGGCGCAGACCGCAGTGCGCGCCCGCTTCGACGAGCCGATCGTAGACGTGCGTGGCCTGCTCGGTCGGGACGTAGAGCTCGTAGCCGAGCTCACCGAGATACGTGATGCGAACGCAGAGCGCGCGCGCATAGCCGATGTCGATCTCGTGCGCGGCGCGGAACGGGAACGCTTCGTTCGAGAGATCGTGCGAGGTGATCGACTGCATAAGCTCGCGGGAGCGCGGTCCCTGCACGTTGATCTGGGCGTAGCCGGAGGTCACGTCGGTGACGAAGGCGTGCGCGTTGCCGTCGCCGTCGGCCTCGATGTGGCGCTTCATCCACGTCTCGACGTGGCGGTGCGCGGTATCGGAGGCGACGACCCAGAACTTCTCGTCGCCCAGCTTGGTGACGGTGAGGTCGGCCTGGAGCTTCCCGGCGCCGTCGAGCCACTGCGTGTACGTGATCATGCCGGTGGGGCCGTCCACGTTGTTCGCGGAGATGAAGTTCAGGATGCGGCCCGCGTCACGTCCCTGGACGAGGAACTTCGCCATGAACGACATGTCCATGACGATGACCCCGCTCCGCGCCGCTTCGTGCTCGGCCTGCCAGTAGGGGAACCATTCCTGGCGACCCCAGGAGAGTGAATCCACCTTGGCCTCGGTGCCGTGCGGCGCGTACCAGTCGGCGCCCTCCCAGCCGCTCACGTCCCGGAAGTACGCGCCCTTCGCGGCGAGACGGTCGTAGATGGCCGACTTCTTCGCGCCGCGCGCGGTCATCATCGAGCGCGTCGGATAATGGCATTGATAGACCATTCCGAGTGATTCCACGGTTCGCGTACGGCGATATTCGGGATTCGCTTGATAGGTATGCAAGCGATCGATGTTCATTCCCGTGACGTCGACGTCGGGACGTCCGTTGATGATCCAGTGCGCCATCACGCGCCCGAGCCCACCGCCGGTGAGGATGCCGATCGAGTTGAGGCCCGCCGC
>JAXDMI010000434.1:0-4720 GCA_034666145.1 Myxococcales bacterium
GCTCGCCTCCGGCGTCGCGGCATCGTCGACCGCCGGCACACCGCCTTCGTCGGTCGCGTTCGCGCACGCGGCGAAGAGCGCAAGCAGCACAGTGAAGGCCGCCGCGGGGCGCAGCCACCTCGGGATCGTGCGCAACGAGAGCTTCATGGCGCACCTCCGTCGTCGGCGGCGCTGCTGGCGCTGGCGCTGGCGCGGAGCAGCGTGCTCTCGCCGGCGATCCAGACGTCGGCGCCGGTGCCGGAGACTGCGTAGAGCCGCGGACGGTTGGTGTCGCCGAACGGCGTCGGCGCGACACTCCAGGCCTTGCCGTCCCAGTGGAGCGCGACGCCGTCATCGCCGACCGCCCAGACGTCGTCCGGACGCGAGCCCCATACCGCGTGGAGGTCTTCGGTGACGGGAGACGGGACGACCACCCACGCTTCGCCTCCGACCCAGTGTCGGATCGCGCCTTGCGCGCCTACCGCCCAGACGTCGTTCTCGCCGAAACCCCAGAGCCCGTCGAGCGTGCGGAGGGAGCTCGAGTTCATCTCGACGAGGCGGATGCGGTTCGCGCTCCCGCCGCCCGTCGCGCCGCCATCGCTCGGGCCGCTGTCGGCGCCGGCATCGCTCGTGTCGGTGCGATAGATCTTCCCGTTCTGACCCGCGAAGAACTGGATTCGTGCACTCTGCACCCATACCGCGTGCAGCACGACGCAACCGAGCGGCCCGAAGTACGTGCACTCCGGCGAGGCCGGGGTCCAGCTCGAGCCGGCGTCGCTGCCCGGCAGAGGCGGCGTGTAGCGCCAGATGTTGTCGCCGGTGAGCGTCTCTCCACCGAAGATGCTCGTCGACGACACCGAGCCGACGGCGTACGCCTCACCGGAGGCGGTGCCGGAGATCGCGGTGACGATGCTCTTCCAGCCGCCGTCGGCGCCCTCGACACCGCCGTCGGTGCTCGGTCGATCGAGGAGGAAGAACGCGTTGCCGGCGTTCGTGGCCCACACGGGTCCATTCGGACTTCCCCACACCGCGAAGAGGCTCTGGTTGCTGCGGGTGTCGATCCGCATCCACGCGCTGCCGTCGTAGTGGGCGGCGAAGCCCGCGGAGCCGACCACCCAGACATCCGATGCGGTCCGCGCAAAGACGCCGTTCAGCGCGACCGCCCCCGAGCCCGGAAGCGCGACGCGACAGAACGCCGACGTGCACGGCGGCAGCGGGTTCGCGACCGAGGTCTCGTCGGGACGAGGCGCGTCGAGGATGCTGGCGTCCGGCGGCGGCTCGGGCGGCGCCTGCGAAGGAGAGTCGTCGTTGGTCGCGCACCAGAGCTGCGCCGACGCGACGGTGAAGAGCGCTGCGGTTCGCGCGAAGGCCGCCGAGGTGGAGCGTAGGCGCTTCATTGCGGGGGCCCCACGTCGCACGGGGCCTGGAGACAAGCGCCGTCGACACACGGTTGACCGAGCACGAGATCGCAGTGCACACCGCACGCTCCGCAGTTCCGGGGATCGGAGCTCACGAGCGTCTCGCAGCCGTTACTGGGGTCGCCGTCGCAGTCGGCGTGACCGGTCGGGCATTGCAGCTCACAGCGTCCCAACCGGCAGACGGACTTCGTCGGGTACTCCGTGTTGGGACAGCGGTTGCCGCAGGCGCCGCAGTTCTGGGCGTCCGTCGCGAGGTCGGCGCAATGCGTGCTCGTTCCGAAGTCCGGACAGCGCGTCTCGCTCGGTGCGCACTTGCACTTGCCGTTCTCGCACTCTTGGCCGGCGGCACACGCGTTCCCGCACACGTTGCAGTTCTTCGCGTCGGAGCTCAGATCGATCTCGCAACCGTCGGCGACGTCTCCGTTGCAGTCGCCACGGCCCTGGTCGCACTTGACGGCGCCGCACGTCGAAGCGCTGCAGCCGACGTGCATGAAAGGTCCCGGCGGCGTGGCTCCCTGCGCGCACTCCGTCCCGCACGTGCCGCAGTTTGCGTCGTCGCTGCGGAGATCGAGGCACTCGGCTCCGCAGCCCGGGCTGCACGTCGTCAGCCCCGCGGGACAGCCGCAATTCCCTTGAATGCAAGGAAGCCCGCCGGGGCACTTCACGCCACACGCACCGCAGTTGTTGTCATCGCACTGGAGATCGACCTCGCAGCCGTCGGCGACGTCGTGATTGCAATCGCCCTTGCGATTGAACGGATCCGAGTTGCATGCCATGCGGCACACACCGGACTGGCAGTGGAAGTCGGCGCCGAGGAGATTGCGGATCGCCTCGCCGTTCGGACACGTCACGCCGCAGGCTCCGCAGCTCGTGTCATCGGAGTCGAAGTTCGTCTCGCAACGAAACGAGTCGTCGGAGCAGGTGGCGTACGGCGCCGGACACGCCGTGGCGGCACAGAGCGCGCGCGCGGCGTTGGCGTCGGACTTGGGAGAGCCTGCTTCGGTCGCGAGCGGCGGCGGCGCGCCGTCGGGCGGCTCGTCGAAGCCGCCGAGCGGCGCCGACGCGCGACACGCGGAGCTCGCCACCGCGAAGCACAGGCCCGCGAAGAGGGCTGCGCCGATCGCGCGGGTACCGTGCGCTACTCCTGGCATCGTCCTTCCACGCGTCGCTATGGCCGGCACTTCGCGCGCCGATCACGGAATAGGTCGACCCTCGTGCGTTCGGTCGAGCACCGCTCGTACCCGCCGAGCTTGAGGTCCGGTCGGATTCGATGCGAGGAAGGAATCGCCGAGCGTGTTCGCAAGCGCGACGCTGTCGGCACCGCCGGCCAGGACGAGCGCCTCGATGCGGAGCACGCGAGACTCCGGCAGCAGCGTGCCGTGCGGTGCTTCGCGATCGTGCGCGTCGAGTGCGCGGAGCGCAGAGGTGGCGTCACCACGTGCGAGCGCGACGCGTGCTGCTCCGATGAGCTCGACCTCGCGGGCGAGGCTCGGCCCGTCGTCGCCGGTGGCGGAGGCTCCGCGAGGCGGCAGAGTCTTCGCGGTGCCGGGAGGCTCCGAGGTCGGGAGGTCTTCGACGCGCGTGGTCGGAACGCTCGGGCCCGTCGCCTCCGCAGGCGGTGCCTCCGTCGTCGTCGGAGGTGAGCGCGCAGGAGGCGCCGGCGGCAGCACGACGGAGGCCGGCGCCGACGGAGGCGGCGGCGACGTCAGCGTGCTTGCGGCACCACCCGAGGTGTCGTGCGCGACCCACAGCCCGACACCAATGGCCGCGACCGCGAGCGCGAGCGACGTGAGCGCTCCCTTGGTTCCGAGCCGCGTGGCGAGCCTGACGACGGACGCGAGCGCCGTCGCTCCGCCGACGCTGCCCCCGACGCCGAGCACGGTGAGGAGTCGCTCCTCGCTGCGCTTGGGAGGCCGTTCGCGCTGGCCGGCGCGGAGCAGCGCACGAGCGAGCGGGTCGCCGTCTTGTCTCGCGAGCGGAGTCAGGTCGTCGGAATTCACGGTTGCCTCGTCGTGCGTTGCAGTCGGCTGGCCGCTGCCTGGAAGTGTTCGCGTGCACGTCGCAGACGCGACGCCACGGTCCCCACGGGGATCTCGAGCATCTCCGCGGCCTCGGGCGCGATGACCTCCTCGAGCTCACAGAGAACGAACACGGCGCGGAGATCATCGGGCATGGAGCGGAGGATGGAGTCGAGCATGGCGCGCGCCTTCCTCTCGTCGACCATCACCTCGGCGCTCGGAGACGGGTCGATCGGCTCTTCGAGGTCCTCTCCGTTCACCTCGCGACGGCGGGCCTGCGCGCGCCGCGCGTCGGCGGCCACGCGCACCACGGTGCCGAAGAGGAAGCTACGTTCGTTGTCGTACGAGACGTTTTCGAGCTTGTGGGCCATCACGAGGAAGACCTGTTGGCTCGCGTCCTCCGCCGCGTGCTCCGCGACGCCCATGCGGCGCAGCGCGCGCCACACGAAGTCGTGGTACTCGCGCACGACGCGGCGAAGCCGCGCGTCGTCCGCGCACACGACAGCTGCTGAGGCGCCCACGACGGCGCTCGAAGATGCCACGCTCGAGATACCTCGCCCTTTCACCAATGCGATGGTCCGAGGTAGCGCGAACGATCACGAAAAGAACGCGAAACGACCTACGGATGACTCAACGGAAGGTCGTACCCACCCCCACGCTCCCGATGAAGAGCAACGGTGGAGCTCGATACACCGTGGATTGCGGCCGAAAGAAGAAGTCGTCCCGCACGAGCGCGACCGTGAGACCGGCAGAGGACTCGAGCGAGAGCGGGCCGAGGAAGAACCATCGGCCTTGAAGGAGACCGCCGGCTGTCGCCCACGGCAGCGCCTTGCGCTCGGTCGGACCGAATGCCGACGACGCGCCGTCCAAGACGCCGCCCGCGATCTGCACGCACGGACGAAGCTGGAAGGCGCGCGTGTCGATCGCCGCGATGCATCCATCGAGCGCAGCAGTGCTGAGGCGAAAGACGGCGGGACGGCCGAGCTTCTCTACGGTGAACGAGTCGCCGTGCGTGAGCCGCAGGCGGAGCGAAGGCGAAAAGCGGCTGGTGAGCGACCCCTCGGCCCAGAGCGCGCCGCCGAGGACGAGCTCGCCGAGGCCCGTGGCCTCGAGCGAGGTCCCGAAGCTCATGGCGAAGCTCGGGCTTCGCGGCCGTGCATCGTCAGACGCGTCACGCTCGCGGCGATCGTTGCCCCAGCTGTGGAGTCGAGTGCCGCCGTCAAGGTGTTGCGTCGTCTCCGGAGCGGCGTCGCCTGCGTCTCCTCGCGGCTCTCCGCGCGCCGGTGTTCCCGCGTCTTCGAGGTG
>JAXDMI010000435.1:0-6123 GCA_034666145.1 Myxococcales bacterium
GTGAGGTCCTGGCGGCCCTCGAAGCGCTGGCCCTGGTTCCACCAGCCCTCGTTGGCGTCGCCGCCGTCGGCGAGCTTGAGCGGCGCAGCGGTGGCCCCGATGCGCCGGCAGCCCTCGGCGAAGACGAAGTCGCGCTTGGTCGCGAGCTGCGAGTGCGGCGTCTGCGCGTCGGTCCACGCGAGGCGGCTTACGCCGAGCTTCTGCTCGACCAGCGCGTAGTACGGGTTCAGCGCCGCCCGCGAGTAGAACGAGGGCCACAGCCGGCGGCCGTCGCGGACCTGCTCGAACGACTCGGTCGGCGCGCGGAGGCTGACGCCGTCGTAGACGATCGAGCCGCCGCCGAAGCCCTTGCCGGCGATGACGTTCATGCTCGGCACGTTGCGCTGGTAGGTGCCGCGCGGGTCGGTGAAGACCTGCGCGACCTTCGACGTGTACTCGGGCGAGAGCGAGTGCCGGAAGCGATTGCCCTGCGCATTCACGGGCCCGCCGTCGGAGCGCGCGTCGAGTGTGCCGCTGGCGTCCCAGCCCTTCTCGACGACGAGCACGCTCGTCTTCGTTGCGAGCGTCTTCGCGTACGCGCCGAGGCGCGCCGCCATCACTGCGCCGCCGAAGCCCGAGCCGACGATGACGATGTCGTGGAAGGCCATCAGAGGAGATCTCCGGAGGCATCGAGGACGAGTGTGAGATCGTCGCCGGGCGTGGCGGCCGGCGCGCGGTTGTAAGTGTAGTCGTCGAGATCGCCCTTCGCGGCGAGGCTCGCGAGGTCTTCCTTCGAGGCGTCGATCAACCGGCCGCTCTTCGTGCGCGGATAGCCCGACACCGCGAGGCCGTCGTCGAAGCTCTCGAACGGCGGGAAGCCGACGTATCGCAGGCCGACGTCGTTGGTGATCGCGCCGAGGAAGGCGAGGAAGCACGCGGCGCGCGCCACGAGCACCAGAGGACGCTGCGTGTCGTCGTCGAAGGCGTTGGCGACGATCTGCTCTTGCGTCGCGCGCGGGAGATCGCGGAAGGCGGTCAGCGGACGCTCGCGCGCAGCGAGCACTTCGAGCTCGGCGTTCAGCGCCGCGCGGAATGCGTCGGTCGCTCCGCCGAGCCGCCGCACGTCGGCATCCGGAAGGGGAGGGAGGAAGCCCTGTGCGCCGGCGATCGCCACGAAGTCCTGGATGCGCAGCGCGCCGTCGACGTCGACCTCGCGCGCGCCAGGCGAGAGCAGCTTGCCGTTGGCGTCGAGCTCGCTCGGGAGAAGGACGTCGCAGAGGGCGGCGACGTCGTCGGCGAATCGTCCGCTCGCCGCCACGTCTCCGTTCGGGGTCTGCGCGGGCAGCGCGATGGGCGAGGCTCGCGAGTCATCGGCGGCGCTCGGGGCGCATCCCGCCAGGACCCCGAGGCCGACCAGCAGCTCGAGGGCCTGGCGGCGCGAGATCGAGGGCGTGTTGGCGCGGCTCATCGTGCGGTGGCGTAGCCCGCGAGGTCGGACCAGGCCGTAGACGTTTTGGAAACGGTCTCTTTCCACAGGCACTACGGCGCGGCCTGTCGCCCTGCGTCATACACCCCGCCGATGACGGTCCCCTCGCTCCTGCACCGCGGCCTCGGAGGCGCGCTTCTCGCGTTCGTTGCGCTGCTTCCGCAGTGCCGGACGGCCGAGAGCAGCGCCGGCAAGGACCCGGCCGCGACGAGCGGCTACGAGTACATCGTCGTCGGATCGGGCGCGGGCGGCGGGCCTCTCGCGGCTCGGCTGGCACGCGCCGGCAAGCGCGTCCTCCTCCTCGAGGCCGGCGCCGACGTCGCCGCGAGCCTCAAGTACCGGGTTCCCGCGATGCATGCCCTCGCCACCGAGGATCCGGCGATGGCCTGGTGGTTCTGGGTCCAGCACAGCGCCGACCCCGCGATCGATCGCGAGGACTGGAAGCGCACGGCCGACGGCGTGATGTACCCGCGCGGCAGCGCGCTCGGCGGATCCACCGCGGTCAATGCGATGGTCACGGTGCTGCCGTCGCGCGCCGACTGGAACCGCATCGCCGAGCTCACCGGCGACCGGTCGTGGCGCGCCGACGCCATGGATCGCTAATAAGATCGCGTTCGCGAGTGGCTCGGCGTCGAGCTGCCCGATCCCGGGCTCGCGCTGCGCGACGACACGGTCACGAATTTCCTCGGCGCTGCGGCGCGCGTCGATCAGGCGGACAACGCCGGTGCGGTGTCGAGCCTCGCCACGATCCTCGGTCACGACGTGAACGAGGCGCTGCGCGCCGGCGAGACCACCGGTCTCTACCGCCTCCCGCTCGCCACGAAGAACGGCGCGCGCAACGGCTCGCGTGAGCGCGTCGTCCACACCGTCGAGGAAGGGCATCCCCTCACCGTCGTCACGAATGCGTTCGTGACCAAGGTGCTCTGGGACGAGAACGCCGCCGTGCCCACCGCGCGGGGCGTCGAGTACGTCCCGCAGCACGCGGTCTACGGCGCGAGCCTCGCGCCGCAGGCGCCGACCGCCGATCCCGTGCGCGTCTTCGCCTCCGCCGAGGTCATCGTGTCGGCCGGCACCTTCAACTCGCCGCAGCTCCTGATGCTGTCGGGTGTCGGCAGCGACGCGCAGCTCGGCAAGCACGCGATCGACACGAAGCTGGCGCTCGCGGGTGTCGGCGAGAACCTCCAGGATCGCTACGAGGCGGCGGTGGTCAGCGAGATGGCGACGCCGCTCGACGTGATCGCGCCGTGCCGCCTCGCCGACGACGCGAAGGCCGACACCAGCGGCGACAGCGGAAATCAGGGCGATCCGTGCCTCGCCTCATGGCGTGAAGGCGAGGGCGTGTATCGAACGCCTGGGTTCCTCGCATCGCTCCTCACGCGCTCGCGACCGGAGGAGCCGCTCGCCGATCTCCAGGTCTTCGCGGTGCCCACCGACGCGCGCGGCTACTACCCGGGCTACGCGAAGGACAGCGCCGCATCAAAGCAGCGCTTCACGTGGCTGCTCCTGAAGGCGCATACCAAGAACCACGACGGCACGGTGCGTCTCTCGGGCCCGAGCCCCTTCGCGCGCCCCGTCATCGCGTTCAACTCGTACGACGAGAAGGACCCGCTGCACGATCCCGATCTCCTCGCGCTCGTCGAGGGCGTGAAGCTCGCGCGGCGGATCGCCGAGGAGATGCGCGCGCTCGTGCCGTCGGATCCCGTGCGCGAGGTGTGGCCGGGCGAGTCCAAGTCGAGCGACGCCGATCTCGCCGCCTGGATCCGCAAGGAGTCATGGGGCCATCACGCCTGCTGCACCAACAAGATGGGCCGCGCTGACGACTCGTCCGCGGTGGTCGATCCCGCGTTTCGCGTGATCGGCGCGCGCGGCTTGCGCGTCGTGGATGCCTCGGTGTTCCCCGAGATCCCGGGCACGTTCATCGCGCTGCCCACGTACATGCTCGCGGAGAAGGCCGCGGACGCGATCCTGGGAGCAACGCCATGACGCGCGCGCTGCTCGCGACGCTCGTCGTCCTCGGCATCGGTGCTTCGGTGGCCTGCTCGACCCCCGCCGACGAGTGCGCGCAGCTGCGCGCCGATCTGAAGAAGTGCGGGCTCTCCGCCACGAGCCTCCAGTGCGAACGCATCGATCAATCCGCGCTCGAGTCGATGGTCTCGCGGTTCGCCGAGAGCGGCTGCGACGGCGCGCGGCAGGCCGACGGCACGCCCGCGAACGACGCCGTCGATCCGCGTCTCTGCAAGGCCGCGGGCTGGAGCTGCCCCGAGGCGCCCACCCCCGCGCCGGGCACGATGCGGCCCGCGTATCCGCTCGTCTTCGTCAGCGGCATCGACGAGAGCGCGGTCTTCGACTGGAATCCGCGCATCGCCGCCGACCTGAACGCGGCGTTCGGCGCCGGCACTGCCTTCCACGTGAAGGTGAAGGGCTGGTCGACGACGCCCGATCGCGCTGCCGATCTCTGGGCCTCGCTCGATGGGCTGCGCGCGCAGACCGGCACGAAGCTGAACCTCGTCTGCTACGCGGTGGCCGGCCTCGACTGTCGTTACCTCACGAGCAAGAGCGGCCTCTTCGACGGCGACCGCAGCAGCTACGAGGCCGTGCTCGACACCGTCGCGTCGATCACCACCATCGCGACGCCGCATCGCGGAACGCGCGTCGCCGATGCCGCGCTCGCAGCGCTCGCGAGCGGAACGGCGCAGGACATCCTCGGTGCGCTCGCGGGCTCGAGCGATACGTCGCTCTTGCCGAGCGGCGGCGCGCTCGAGCGCACGCTCGAAGGTCTGACGATGGACGCGTCGCTCCCGTTCAACGCGAAGATCGGCGACGGCGACGGCATCGTCTACCAGTCGTTCGCCGGCGTGAGCCACGTCCTCGCCAGGTCATCGGCGACCTCCGAAGCCTCCATCCGCAAGCACTGCGCAGGCCCCGACGGCGACGTCCGTCTCTTCCGCCACGACGGCGACAACGACGCGCTGAACGAGGTGCTGTGGGTGACGGCACCGTGGGCCAGCACCTCGCGCAGCGACGACGGCGCGGTGGTGGCGAGCCCGTCCGACGGAATGGTCTCGGTGGCGAGCGCGAAGTGGGGCGAGTTCCGCGGCTGCATCCCCGCCGATCACTACGACGTCATCGGTCAGATCGGCCACTCCACGCGCGACGGCCAGAGCGGCTTCGATGCCCCGCGCTTCTACCGCTGGGTCGCCACCGATCTTGCTGCGAAGGGCCTCTGAGATGCGCGCCCTCATCCTCTCGCTCGTGCTCTCGCTCTCCGCCTGCGCCCCCACCGAGGCGCGTGAGGACCGCTGCACGCGCGTCCAATCCCAGCTCGACGCCTGCGCCGGCACGCCCTTCGCGCGCCTCGACTGCTCCGCGACGAGCACTGCCGATCTAGACCACCTCGACGATCTCTCGCAAGGCGTCGCATGCCAGGCGCTGCAAGGCGTCGCGCCCACCGACGGCGATCCCATGAGCGCCACGTGTCGCCTCCTCGGCATCGGCTGCGTCGCGTCGATCACGCCCGCGCCGAAGCGCTCGCCGGCGCGCTACCCGGTCCTCCTCGTCAACGGCATCGATACGTCGCCGCTCTTCCGCTACAGCCCGCGCATCGTCTCGACGATGCACGACGCGGGCGGTCATCGCGTCTTCCTCGCGACCCTCACGCCCTACGAGACGCCGCAGGTCCGTGCGCCCGAGCTGTGGAAGCGCATCGAAGAGGTCCGCGCCGAGACCGGCGCGCCCAAGGTGAATCTGATCTGCCACTCGCTGGGAGGCCTGGATTGTAGGTACCTGGTGAGCCCGAACGGCCTCGCGGCCGACCTCGGCGTCGCGCCGGAGACCATGGCGAGCGCGGTGGCCTCCGTCACCACCATCGGCACGGCGCATCGCGGAACGCGCGTCGCCGACGTGCTGCTCGGTCTCGCGCCCGACGGCGATCGAGCGAACGTCGTCAACGACTTCGCGACGCTCGCCGGCGACGCCTTCAGCGCTGATCGCATCGACGGCGACGTCCACGTCCGCGCTGCACTTCGCACGCTGACCGTCGCCGCTGCGCCGGCGTTCAACGCATCGATCACCGACGCAGACGGCGTCGTCTACCAGTCGTGGGCCGGCTACAGTCGCCCGTTCGGCACCGCGACCGCTGCCCACGACGCGCAGCTCGCGGAGCTCTGCACGATCGCCGACGGCGCCAGCGGGCTCGCTGGTCAGGCGGCGTCCGGCAAGCACGACTTCATGGCGCTCGCGCTCGTGCCGTTCGCGAACATCGCCGGCGGTGACGCGAGCGTCCCCGGCGACGGCCTCGCGACGGTCGCCTCGGCGAAGTGGGGCACGTTCAAGGGCTGCATCCCCGCCGATCACATGGAGCAGCTCGGGCAGCACAGCCTCCCCGACGTCAACGTGCGAACCGGCTTCGACGTGGCGCGCTTCTACGCGAACGTCGCCGGCGATCTCGCGGAGCAGGGGCTCTGATGCGCCGCCGACTCGTCGTCACGGGGTCGCTCGCGCTCCTCGCGATGGTCCATGCCGCGTGCTCGAACCCCGAGCCGCCCGCCGCGGACATCTGTATCGAGGCGAAGAATCGCTTCTCGTCGTGCGGGACGAGCCTGCCGCTCCTCACCGACGGCCCGTGCTCGGGCACGACGAAGATCGTCGCGCGCTGCGTG
>JAXDMI010000436.1:0-5671 GCA_034666145.1 Myxococcales bacterium
CCTCTTCGGCGACGGATCGCAGGCGTACGACGTCGTCCACGTCCAAGACGTCGCGCGCTCCATCATCGCCGCTCTCGAAGCAGAGGCGACCGACGCGTTCTTCAATGTCGGCACCGGCGTGCAGACGACGATCACCGAACTGGTCGACCAGCTCCTCGCGATCACTGGCTCCGACGACGAGCCGCTGTACCTGCCGCAGGAGCAGAAGTTCGTCACGAATCGCGTCGGTGACCCGCGCCTCGCACGCGAGCAACTGGGCTTCGTGGCCGATGTCGAGCTCGCCGACGGGCTTCGCTCGGTGGTTGATTGGCGGGCGGCCACGGTCGCCGCCGAAGCGTGACGGAGCACGACAGGTCCTCGGCGATGGTCCCGATTCCGATCACGCTCCCGGTCTTCGGCGACGAGGAGCTTCGCGCGGTGCAGTTGCCGCTCGAGACGGGCTGGGTCGTCCAGGGACCCCACGTCGCGGAGTTCGAAGCAACGTTCGCGGAGTTCGTCTCGTGCGAGCACGCCGTCGCGACGAGCTCATGCACAACCGCGCTGCAGATCGCGGTCGGTGCGCTCGAGCTCCAGCGCGACGACGAGGTGATCGTGCCGGCGCTGACGTGGATCTCCACGGCGAACGTGGTCGAGTACCTCGGTGCGAAGCCGGTGTTCTGCGACATCGATCTCGCCACGTTCAACATCGACGTCCCTGGGCTCGAAGCCGCAATGACCCCCCGGACGGTCGGAGTGATCCCCGTACATCTCTTCGGGCTGGCGGCGTGTATGCCGGAGGTGCAGCGCCTCGCCGAGGCGGCCGGTGCGTGGATCGTCGAGGACGCGGCGTGCGGGCTCGGTGCAAGGATCGACGGTGTCCATGTCGGTGCGTTCGGCGCCGCAGGCTGCTTCAGCTTCCACCCCCGTAAATCGATCACCACTGGGGAGGGAGGCATGATCACCACCGCGCGCGACGACATCGAGCGCGCATCGAGGGAGCTTCGCGATCACGGCGCGAGCAAGTCGGACCTCGCCCGGCACGAAGGCAGCGGTGCCTTTCTTCTGTCGGAATACAACCGGCTCGGATTCAATTTCCGGATGACAGACATCCAGGGCGCGCTTGGGGTCGCGCAGATGGCGCGTTGCACCGCGATTCTCGAGGCCCGCCGAGTCGCGGCGGGGCGGTACGACGAGCTCCTGTCAGGCCTCGAATGGCTACGCACGCCGATCGTGCCCGGGGGCTATGACCACGGGTATCAGGCGTATGTCTGCCTCTTTGCCCCCGAGGAGCCCTCGCTCGCGAACCTCGATCGACTGCACGCGCAGCGCAACGCGATCATGGCGCGTCTCGAAGCGCTCGGGATCGCGACGCGTCAAGGCACGCACGCTGCTGCGCTGCAGGGCTACTACGTCGAGAAATACGGCCACCGGCCCGGCGACTTTCCGAACGCGGCCATCGCGGAGGCGTTGACGATCGCACTTCCGTTGTTCCCTCAGCTCACGAGCGACCAGCAGGAGTTCGTTGCGAGTGAGCTCGAGCAGGCGTACGCGGCCGGCTGATGTGCGGGATCATCGCCATCCTCGATCCGAGGCGCGGCGGCGTCTCGGAGGGGCTCTTGCAGAGCATGGCCGCGACGATCCGGCATCGCGGGCCGGACGCGACAGGCGTGCACGTGGCGGGCGCGGCCGGCCTGGCGGCAACGCGCCTCGCGATCATCGATCTCTCTGCCGAAGCGTCTCAGCCGTTCGTCTCCGACGACGGTCAGGTGGCCGTCGTCCACAACGGCGAGCTCTACAACTTCCGCGAGCTTCGCGACGAGCTGACCGAGCGCGGTCATCAGTTCAAGACGCGAACCGACACCGAGGTCGTGCTCCGCGGGTATCTCGAATGGGGCAGCGCGTGTGTCGAGCGGTTCGAAGGCATGTACGCCTTTGCCGTCTGGGATGCGCGCACGGAGACACTCTTTGCAGCGCGAGACCGGTTCGGTGTCAAGCCGCTCTACTGGTACGTCGCCGACGGAAGGCTGATGCTCGCCTCCGAAGTAAAGGCTCTTCTCGCCCATCCCGCGGTGACGGCGAGCCTCTGCAAGCAGGCACTCGTCGAGTACCTCACGTTCCAGAATGTTCTCAGCGACCTCACGTTGTTCGAGGGAGTCCATCTCCTGCCGCCCGGCTCGACGCTGACCGCCGAAGCGGGTGACATCACCCCGAGGATCGAGCGGGTGTGGGACTGGCAGCCGCCCGAACAGCTCGAGCTCTCGGTGCCCGAGGCGTCGGAGCAGCTCGAGCAGCTCCTGGAGCAGGCGGTCTCCCGGCAGCTCGTCGCCGATGTCGAGATCGGCTCCTACCTTTCCGGCGGGCTCGACTCCGGTTTCATCAGCACCGTGGCCTCGAGACAGATGCCGCGCCTGAAGACGTTCACTGCCGGCTTCGACCTGACATCGGTGTCCGGCCTCGAGCTCACCTTCGACGAGCGGGCGCGCGCCGAGCAACTCGCGAACGCGTTGAAGACGGAGCACTACGAGGTCGTCCTGCACGCAGGCGACATGGAATGGGTGCTGCCGATGCTCGTGTGGAGCCTCGAGGACCTGCGGGTCGGGCAGTCGTATCCGAACTACTACGTCGCGCGACTTGCGAGCAAGTTCGTCAAGGTCGTGCTCTCCGGCGCGGGCGGTGACGAGCTCTTCGGCGGCTATCCGTGGCGGTACCACACCGATACCGAAGGCGATTTTGTCCAGAGCTACTACAAGCGGTGGCAGCGCCTGGTGCCCGACGAGGACCGAACGTCGCTCTTCCGGCCCGACTTCCTCGCCGACCTCGGAGGGTTCCAGCCGATCGACTCGTTCAAGAGCGTGTTCGACAACTGGCGCGGCGAGACGGAAACGGAAGAGGGCCGGGTCAACGCGTCGCTCTACTTCGAGCTGAAGACGTTCTTGCACGGGCTGCTCGTCGTCGAGGACAAGCTCAGCATGGCTCATTCGCTCGAGACACGTGTGCCGTTCCTGGATGAACGGCTCGTGGAGTTCGCGCTAGCCCTGCCTCTGACCATGAAGCTTGCGCACCTCGGGGGGCAGGTCGCCGTCAACGAGAACGAGCCCGGCAAGCGGCTGTTGCTCGGCGACAGGAACCACGGGAAGGTGATCCTTCGGCAGACGCTCGAGCGCGTGGTTCCCCGCAACGTCGGGGATCGCCGGAAGCAGGGATTCAGCGCACCGGACGCCACGTGGTTCCGTGGTGAGAGCATTGATTACATCAATCGGCTCCTCCGCGACCGGAACGCGTACCTGTACGAGTTCCTCGAGCCTGACTATGTCGCATGCATCCTCGACGAGCACAGTTCAGGGCGGGTCAATCACCGCTTGCTCATCTGGTCGTTGCTGTGCCTTGAATGGTGGTGCCGTTGTTTCCTCGGAGGCGAGGAGCCAGGCCACGATTCAGTCGCGCGCATGGGTGTAGCACGGAGCAACTGATGCGGCTCGTATTTTTCGGCGCAACCGAGCTCGGGCTTGCCTGCTGCGAGGCGGCCATCGCCGACCAGGAGGTCGTAGGAATCGTTTCGATGCCTCGCGAGTTCGACATCTCGTACTCGCCGACGCCTGTCCGCAACGTGACCTATGCCGACTTTGAAAGCCTCGCGGCGCGCCACGGAATCCCGTATCAGGCTATTACCTCTGGGAAGGCTGCCGAGCTCTTGCCAACGCTCGAGGCGTGGCAGCCGGACATCGGACTCGCGATCGGGTGGTTCTACATCGTGCCCGCCGAGGTCCGGCAGCTTTTCCCGCTCGGCGTCTTGGGCGTCCACGCGTCGTTGCTGCCCAAGTACCGCGGTGGCGCGCCGCTGACGTGGGCCATGATCAACCGCGAGCGCCAGACCGGGGTTACGCTGTTCCACCTCGATGACGGCGTCGACACCGGAGACGTCGTCGCGCAGAAGTCCTTTGCGATCGAATCCGACGAAGACATCGCAGACGTCTTGCGCAAGGCTACGGTCGCATCCGTCGCGCTCGTACGGGAGGGACTCCAAGCGTTCGAGAACGGCACGGCGACGCGGGTCGTGCAGGACCATGCGACGGCCACGAGCTACCCGCAGCGAAAGCCAGATGACGGGCTCATCGACTGGGGACGACCGGCTTCCGAGATCGCGGCGTTCATTCGCGCGCAGACCCGGCCCTATCCGGGAGCGTTCACCGTCATCGAAGGAAAGCGCGTCACGATCTGGTCGGCCGACGTCGAAGACGCCGAGGCCGGCCCGTAGATCGAATGCGCGCCCTTCACCTTCCGGTCAACGTTGCGTCGCATATGTCGGCGACGGTTCGCGGCCTTCGAGCCATAGGAGTCGACGCACGCGGGCTTGCGCTCTTCGGTGGCAACCCAATCGTCGCCGACAGTGGGATCGACGTGCTCTCGGATGCCGCAGTGCGGCGCTCCGGACGATGGGCGATCGACATGGCACGTCGCTTCCCTGGCCTTCTGCACGAGATCCGTCGCGCGGACATCCTCCACTGGTACATGACACCCGGTTTGCCGTTCGCTGCGGACCTCGCGATCGCACGCGTGCTCGGCAAGCCCGCGGTCGTCGAATTCGCCGGCAGCGACATTCGTAAGCCAAGCATCGAGTCCGAGGACAACCCGTACTACGTTCGTGCCCTTCCAACCTATGAGTACCGGGAGTGGGAGACGGATGAAAACTCGGACCGCACGCAGACGCGTTTTGCCGCCGCAGGCTGCGAAGCGCTCGTGAGTTGCCCGAGCCTCCTTGCCTATCTCGAGGACGACATCTTTCCGATCCAGCACCTCGTGCGTCAGCGGATCGTGGTGTCCGACTTCGAACCGCGGTTCCCCGACCCACACACGACTCGTCCGCTCGTCGTTCACGCGACAACCGCTCCCGTCGGCAAGGGAACAGCCGCGGTGCTCGCTGCGGTCCGGGCGCTAGAGGCCGACCATGACTTCGAGTTCGTTCTCCTCCAGGGCGTCACGCGTGCAGACGCCTTGCGCACGATCCAGTCAGCAGACATCTATCTCGATCAGTTCATGATCGGCGCACACGGCGCCGCTGCACTGGAGGCGATGGCTCTGGGAACGCCCGTGATCGGGTGGATCAAGCCGGCGGTCGCCCGTGCCTACCCCCCTGGCATTCCGCTCGTCAACGCGACGGAAGAGAAGCTTGCGCAGACACTGGGCGAACTGCTCTCAGACGGCGCACGTCGCAACCGGCTTGGGCGCGAATCCCGTGCGTATGTGGAGGCTCACCACGATGCACCGCGCGTCGCGCACCAACTCGTCGCGGTCTACGAGGGTGTCATCAGCCGTCGTTCAAGCGCTTCAGCTGCTCCTGAAGCTGCATGAACTCGGCGAGGGGACGCGCGGGAACACCAAGCACCGTCTCGTGAGGGGCAACGTCCTTCGCGACGACTGCACCCATCCCGACGAGTGCGTGAGCCCCGATCGTCACGCCCCCGTCCCGGATCACGGCGGCCGGCCCGATCCAGGCATAGTCGCCGATCGTCACGCTGCCCCCGAGCATCGCCTGCGCGGTGATCACAACGTGACAGCCGACGCGGGAGTTGTGACCGACGTGGACGAAGCTGTCGATCTTGGTTCCTTGGCCGATTCTCGTTTCATTGAGAGTGCCGCGCTGCACATTCGTGTGCGCGCCGATATCGACATCGTCCTCGATCACGACGGTTCC
>JAXDMI010000437.1:0-4061 GCA_034666145.1 Myxococcales bacterium
GCGGGGCAGCAGTACGACATCCGCGTGCGCGCCGGCTCGCAGTATCGCGGCGACTCCGACGCGCTCGGCGTGCTCACCGTGCCGTCCCGGAAATATGGGAGCGTGCCGCTCTCGAGCGTGGTGACGATGAAGAACGGCACCGGCCCGTCGACCATCGAGCGCTACGCTCGCTCGCGGCAGATCACCATCACCGCCAACTCCGCGCCCGGCGTCGGCGACAGCAAGGTGGAGGGCGATCTCGCGGCCATCGGCGCGAGCGTCGGCATGCCTCCCGGCTATCGCCTCGTGCCGCTCGGCAAGACCAAGGAGGCGGCCAAGATGGGCGCCGCGTTCGCGCTCGCCTTCGGGATGTCGTTCGTCTTCATGTACCTCGTGCTCGCCGCGCAGTTCGAGTCGTGGCTGAATCCGCTCATCATCCTGCTCGCGCTGCCGCTCACCGTGCCGTTCGGGCTGCTGTCGCTGCTCCTGTTCGGGCAGTCGATCAACATGTTCTCGATGCTGGGATTGCTGGTGCTCTTCGGCGTCGTGCAGAAGAACGCCGTCCTCCAGATCGATCACACGAACAAGCTGCGGAGCGAGGGCAGGGATCGCCTCACCGCCATCCTCGAGGCCAATCGCGATCGACTTCGCCCCATCCTGATGACCACGTTGGCGTTCGTCGCCGGCATGCTGCCGCTCGTGATTTCCAAGGGCGTCGGCGCAGGCTTCAACCAGGCGATGGCCGGCATCGTCGTCGGTGGCCAGACGCTCTCGCTGGTCCTCACGCTCGTCGCCACGCCGGTCATCTATTCGCTCTTCGACGACCTCGCGACATGGGTGCGCTCGAAGCTTCCGCGCGGGCGCAGCGCGGCGGAGACCGGCGAGTCCGATCTCGAGGCCGGCGATGTGGTCGACCACGCCGTCGCCGCCGAGTGAGCTCACGCCCGAGTGAGCGTCACTCCGGCGTGAGCGAGTAGCCGATGCCGCGCACGGTGCGGATGATCGACGGCTTCCGGGAGCTCTCCGCGAGCTTCCTTCGCAGGCGCGAGATGCGCACGTCGATGGACCGCTCGAACGCGTTCTCCGAGCCGCCCTTCGCGTAGTCGAGGATCTGCTCGCGCGTCAGCACCCGACCGCGTCGCTCGGCGAGGACGCGCAGGATCGCGAACTCGTAGCTCGTCACGTCGAGCGGTCGTCCGTAGAGAGTGGCCTTGCCGCTGGTCGTGAAGAGCTCGAGCGGACCGGCACGAAGCACTGCCGCGGGACCGGCGAGCCGTCGCGCGCGGCGCACGGCCGCGCGAACACGCGCCATCAGATCGATCGGCGAGAAGGGCTTGTGAACGACGTCGTCGGCGCCCGCCTCGAGGGCCGCCACCTCCTCGGCCACGTCGGAGCCCGCGGGGGTGAGCAAGACGAGCGGGACGTCCGAGTGCTCGCGCAGCTCGGTGGTCATCGCGCTTCCGTCGCCGAGTCGCCGCACCAAATCGAGGAGGACGGCGTCGTGGACGCGGCGAAGCGCCTCGCGAAGCCCGATCGCAATTCCGGTGACGCAGGTCACGAGCGCGCCTTGCGCCGCAAGGCTCGCCACGGTCTCCCGGTCGAGCTCTGCGGTCTCTTCGATGAGCAACACTGTGAGCTCGTCGTGACCGGACATGGCAGGGCCGCCCTTCCGATGTCACGCCGTGGCGGTGCGTTGCGCCACGTTCGCAGCGCCCTCGCCACATCTCGTTGTCTCTCGTCGTCGCACTCGTCTTCTTCGCGTGCGCGCGTCGTTCGCCGGACACACTTCACCAATTGTGTCCGCATGTTTCAGTTTCCCGACGCTCGCGTTTCCTTCGTAAAAGCAGGCGGTTTTCAATTCGCAACGGTCGTTTGCACAACGCAACCTTTTGTTGCGACGGCCCATCAGACACCTTGCGAGCGATCGCTCGGCGCATGCGCCGGTCGTCGGAGTCGCGAGGAGGTTCCCGTGAGAGTCACAAACAATCCGCCTGCGGACGGTCGCTTGGCCGTGTTCCTGCCCGGTCTCGGGGCCGTGGCCACGACGATGATCGCGGGCGTGATGCTCGCACGGAAGGGGAAAGGCGTGCCCGTCGGGTCGATGACCCAGCTCGGGACGATGCGCATCGGCGCGGGTGACGGCGGTGATGCCGCTTCTCCGCTGGTGCGCGACTTTGCTCCGCTCGCCCAACTCGACCAGCTCGAGTTCGCGGCGTGGGACATCTTTCCCGAAGATGCCTATGCGTCCGCGAAGCACGCCGGCGTCCTTCGCGACGAGCATCTCGATCTCGTTCGCGAGGAGCTCGCCGCCATCAAACCGATGAAGGGCGCGTTCTATCCGGAATACGTGAAGCGACTCCACGGCACGCACATCAAGCGAGGCTCCACGAAGGCGAACCTCGTCGAGCAGCTGCGCGCCGACATCCGCGAGACGTTGCGGACCAAGGGCGCATCCCGCGGCGTCGCCGTCTGGACCGGCTCGACCGAGGTCTACACGACGCCCGGTCCCGTTCACGAGACCATTGCCGAGTTCGAAGCCGGCCTGCGGCGCAACGACCCGGGCATCACGAACTCGCAGCTCTACGCGTGGGCATTCCTGAAGGAGCGGATCCCGTTCGCAAACGGCTCGCCGAACCTCACCGTCGATTTCCCGGCCGCGCTGCAGCTCGCTCGCGAGATGCGCGTCGCGGTCGGCGGAAAGGACTTCAAGACGGGG
Source organism: Myxococcales bacterium (assembly GCA_034666145.1). Taxonomy (GTDB): domain Bacteria; phylum Myxococcota_A; class Polyangia; order Polyangiales; family Polyangiaceae; genus Labilithrix. The sequence goes on from JAXDMI010000437.1 coordinate 2,696, forward strand.
CAGACGCTGATGAAGACGGTGCTCGCGCCCGCGCTCAAGGCGCGTCTCCTCGGCGTGCGCGGCTGGTACTCGACGAACATCCTCGGCAACCGCGACGGTGAGGTCCTCGACGACGCGGATTCGTTCCGCGCCAAGGAGGTCTCGAAGCTCGGCGTGCTCGAGACCATCCTCGAGCCGGAGGTGAACCCGGAGCTCTACGGCAAGCTCGTTCACAAGGTCCGCATCGACTACTACCCCCCGCGCGGCGACGACAAGGAGGGCTGGGACAACATCGATCTCTTCGGCTGGCTTGGTTACAACATGCAGCTGAAGCTCAACTTCCTCTGCAAGGACTCCATCCTCGCCGCGCCCATCGTCCTCGATATCGCGCTCTTGATGGACTTCGCGCAGCGGCGCGGTCGTCACGGCATCCAGGACTGGCTCTCGTTCTTCTTCAAGAGCCCGCAGCACGAGGCGAAGGCGCTTCCCGTGCACGATCTCTTCGCGCAGGAGCGACTGCTCAAGACCACGCTGCGCACGCTGGTCGAGGAGCACGTTGCCGCGCGGGACGCGGACGTGAGGCTGCCGTGGGCCATCTGAAGGGGGCGATGATCGGCTTCGGCTTCATCGGCTCGCGCGGGCATCTTCCGGCCTACGCGCTGCACGGTGATCTCGAGATCGCCGCCGTCGCTGACATCTCCCCCGCACGACGAGAGGCGGCGGCGCGAGCGCTCCCCAAAGCTCGGATCTTTTCGAGCTACGAGGAGCTGCTCGCCGCCGAAGGCCTCTCGCTGGATTTCGTCGACATCTGCACGCCGCCCTATGCCCACGCGGACATCGCGCTCGCCGCGCTGGGCAAGGACCTCCACGTCCTCTGCGAGAAGCCGCTCGCCACCAACGTCGCCGATGCGCGCGCCATGCTCTCGAAGGCGAAGGAGGGGCGACGCGTCATCTACCCCGCGCACAACTATCGCCATGCGCCGGTCATCAAGGCGGTGCGCAGCATCCTCGACGAAGGGACCATCGGAAAGGTCCACCTCGCGACGCTCGAGACGTTCCGCAGCACGCATGCGCGAGGAACGCCGGAATGGAGCGAGCACTGGCGCCGTGACATGCGGCACTCGGGCGGTGGAATCGGCATGGATCACGGCAGTCACACGTTCTATTTGGCATTCGAGTGGCTCCGCTCCTATCCAACTTCGATATCGGCCAGCACCAGCGCGCGCGACGGCGGCGCAGCCGAGGAGACCTTCAGCGCCAAGGTGACGTTCCCGACCGGCGTCGCCCACGCCACGCTGACCTGGGCGGCCGGCTTCCGGAAGGTCATCTATACCCTCCACGGCGAGGGCGGCGCGATTCGCGTGGAAGACGACGATATCGAAGTATC
>JAXDMI010000438.1:0-2867 GCA_034666145.1 Myxococcales bacterium
CTCCGCGCGAAGATCTCGGCGTCCTCGTAGATCGTTCGATCGATCACGGCGGGTCGATTCGACGCGAGCAGCTCCTGATGGAGCTTCAGCTTGTGCGAGAGGAAGAAGACCTGCGAGTGGTACCCCCACGCCTTCATGTCCTTGTAGAAATCGGCGAGGTACGGATTCTCGTCGTTCGGCTCGTAGAAGGGCTCGAGGCCGTAACGTTTCACGAGCCACGCGACGAGCGACGTCTTGCCTGCGCCGATGGTGCCCGCTACCGCGACGTACCGCTTCATCGCTTCTCGTTGTACCGTGCGCGGCATGCCGAAGGCGACGTTCCTCATCAAGAGCGAGCCGTCCGTGTACTCGTTCGACGATCTCCTGCGTGACGGGTCGACGACGTGGGACGGCGTGCGCAACTACGAAGCGCGCAATAACCTGCGCGCGATGAAGAAGGGCGATCTCCTCCTCTTCTACCACTCGAACGAGGGCAAGGAGATCGTCGGCATCGCCCGCGTCGCGAGGACCGCGTATCAGGATCCCAAGACCGACGACGACTGGAGCGCTGTCGACGTCGAGCCGGTGAAGAAGCTCAAGACGCCCATCACGCTCGCCGCCGCGAAAGCGCATCCCGTGTTGTCGAAGATGGCGCTCGTGAAGAAATCCCGCATCTCGGTGGTGCCTGTCACCCCCGACGAGCTCGCCCTCGTGCTCGCGTTGTCCAAGACGAAGGTCTGAGCCTCGTCGCCGCCTGAGCCTCGTCGCCTGAGCCTCGTCGCCTGCCAGCGCAACGGAACGCGCAGGGCTCTTCCGGCATCGTAGGATCAACCCATGGCTGCGCGGTACATCGTGTTCTTTGCGGTGGCGCTGCTCGTGATGGGGGGCGCGCACTACTACGTGTGGGCGCGGCTCGTGCGCGACGCCGCGCTGCCTTCGCCGTGGGGAAGCATCGCGACGGTGGCCGTCGTGCTCCTCTTCGTGCTGCTGATGAGCGTGTTCATCGCCGTGCGAGCCCTCTCGCGCCGTACCGCCGCGCCGTTCACGTGGATCGCGTACACCTGGCTCGGCGCGCTCTTCTTCCTGGTGATCTCTCTGGGCGTGAGCGACCTCGTGAAGGTCATCGCGGTGCGCGATCGCGGCGGTCCCGAGGATCCCGAACGTCGCCAGGCGCTGGCGCGGATCTTCGGTGGCGCCGCTGCGCTCGTCGGCATCGGCGCGAGCGCCGTCGGGCTCGCCAGCGCGCTCTCGCCCGTCGCCGTGCGCCGCGTGCGCGTCGCCATCGATCGCCTCGCCAAGTCGCAGGAGGGCTATCGCATCGTCCAGATCTCCGACGTGCACGTCGGGCCGACCATCGGTCGCGAGTTCATCGAAGGGATCGTCGCGCGGATCAACGCGCTGAAGCCGGATCTCGTCGCGATCACCGGCGACCTCGTCGACGGCTCCGTCGAGGAGCTCGCCGAGCACGTCGCTCCGCTCGCGAAGCTGCAGGCGAAGGACGGCGTGTTCTTCGTGACCGGAAATCACGAGTACTACTCGGGCGCGGATCGGTGGATCGCTCACCTCGCGACGCTCGGCGTTCGCGTCCTCCGCAACGAACGCGTTCGCATCGGTGGCGACGACGGCTTCGATCTCGCCGGCATCGACGATGCGTCGTCGCACGGCAACGGTCACGGTCCCGATCTCGAGAAGGCTCTGCGCGGACGCGACCCGGCGCGCGCCTGCGTGCTCCTCGCGCACCAGCCGCGCGGCATCGAGCTCGCCGATTCGCTGGGCGTCGATCTCCAGCTCTCGGGTCACACGCACGGCGGTCAGATGATCCCGTGGAATTTCCTGGTCCGCCTGCAGCAGCCCTTCGTCGAGGGCCTGCACAAGCTGGCGCGCGCGCAGATCTACGTGAGCCGCGGAACGGGCTACTGGGGACCGCCGATGCGCGTCGGCGCGCCCGCCGAGATCACCGAGATAAGCCTGGTTCCCGGCGCGATCGAACGCGCGTGATACAACCAAGGCATGTCCATCGGGGCGCGGATCAAGAAGGTCGCGAAGGGGCTCACGGCGCAGAAGGCAGCGGACGCGTTCGTCCGCGCGCGTGAGAACCCCGCGGAGGTGTCTCCCGCGCAACGCGACAAGGCCGATGAGTTCGAGGCGACCGTCGAGGCGATGTTCTTGATGGCCGCGGTCGACGGCGATCTCTCGCCGGAGGAGCTCGCGCAGCTCGCCGCGAGCATCGATGCGTTCACGTCGCTCGACGGCAAGCCGCGCGAGCACATCGACACGCCGAAGCTGCTGCTCGCGATGAACGACAAGCTCGGCAACGAGGGCTGGAACAAGCGACTCGCTGCGGTCGCGGCACGTCTCCAGGATCACGAAGCACGCGCGTTCGCGTTCCGTCTCTCCGCAGGCGTCGCCTTCGTCGATGATCACGTCGCGCATGCGGAAGCTGCCGCACTCGAGGCGATGGCTTCGGCGCTCGCCATCTCCGCGGACGAGTCGCAAGAGATCCTCTACGACGTACGCGAAGCGCTGTTCGCGTGAGCGCGTAACGAATCGAACGCGACAGTGGGCCGCGAGCGTGTCGCGCAAGAACGTGTGGCGGGCTCGGGCCATCGCGACACCCCCGCCACACGAGGGCGCTGTGCGTAGTGCACGCACCTCGACGCGATCACGCGGAGAACGATATCCAAATCGGGATAGCCCAGCCGGGAATAGCGAAGGCACATCGCGTGCATTCATGTCGACCCGTGGAGGCTCATACGTGACACGCAAGGCAGAGGTCGTATCCATCGGCGCCCGGCCCCCGTCGCGGGCGCCGAGCCAGACGACCCCCGCACGCGCCGCACGTCTTCCGCGAACCACGATGGTCCGCGTGCGACGGCATTCCCAGTCTT
>JAXDMI010000439.1:0-9645 GCA_034666145.1 Myxococcales bacterium
CGATCGGCTCGCACGGCACCTCCTCGATCGCGTGCAGCGTCGGCCGGGTCAGCTGCGCTCCTTCGTGAAGCGGCTCGGAGGTCGCGCGGTCACGTCGATCGAAGAGATCGACGAGATCCTCGATGCATCGTCGGGACGAAGTATGCCTCCTTCGTCGCGCTCGCGCGAAGACGGGCTGAGCGAGCTGCGACGCGCGCTCGACACCGGGCGCTTCGACCTCGCGTCGGAGACACTCGACACGCTCGAGCAGCCGAAGGACGACACCGAGAAGGTCGACTTCGCGATCGCACGCGCGAAGATCCTCCTCGCTCGCGGCGATGGGCTGACCGCCGCCAAGACGCTCGACGCGGTCGCGAAGATCGCCGGAGGCAGCGCGCACCATCGTGCATGGCTCACGGCACGCGCGCGTACGTATATCCGCGCCGGCGATTTCGCCCAGTCGGCAAAGCTGGCCGAGGAAGCAGCGGTGGCGCCGAAAGACGGACGCGACGCGCTGTCCGCGGATGCCCTCGCGGTCTGCGGCGTCGCCCTCGCGTACCTGGGCGAAGAGAAGCGCGCGCAAGAGGCGCTGCAAGAGGCGGTCACCGTCTCGCAACGCGTGCATGATGCACGCGTCGAGGCCGTGGCCCTCGGTTCGCTCGCCATCGCGCACCAGCGCGGCGGACGCGCCAAGGAGGCACGCGAGGCGTACGAGGCCGCGCTCGCCGCCGCCGAGAAGGCCCGCGACGCGTGGACCATCGCGACGACGCGCCTCAACCTCGCCGGGATGGCCAAGGCCGACGGCGATCTCGCGCAGTCGCTCGTCCATCTCGAGGCTGCGCTCGACATGGGCAAGCGCGCCGGCGCGCTGATGGCCGTGCAGCAGGCGCTCTTCAACCTCGCCAACCTCGATTTGTATCTCGGTCGCTACGCGCGCGCCGGAGCGTCGATCGAGCGACTGGCCGACCAGCGAGACAAGCTCTCGCCAAACGCGCGCGCGCAGCTCCTCGGCCTGCAAGCGGAGCTGGCCACTCGCATGGGCGAGATCGATCGCGGCGCTCGCCTCTACGAGCTGTGCGCGGAGGCCTACGATGCGGTCGCGCGACCGCTCGATGCCGCCGAGGCGCGCCTCGAGGGCATCCTGACCAAGCTGAGCGCCGCAGGCGAAAGCGCCGCCACCATCGACATCACGGCGCTGAGCCGTGAGCTCGACACGCTGCGCACGAAGCTCGGCGACAATGGCCTTCGCGAGCACGAGCCTCTCGCGTGCATCGTGAAGGGTTCGCTCGCGCTCTGGCGCGGCGACGAGACGCTGGCCCGCGCCGCCCTCGACGAGGCGCTCGAACGCGCGAACGAGAGCGGGCAGCGAGAGTGGGCATGGCGCGCGCTCGAGGCGCGGGCGCGGCTTGCGAGCTCACAGGGTGCAGTCGCCCTCGCACGGCGCGATACCGATGCGGCGTTGGCCTTGCTCGAAGAGACGGCGTCGAAGCTGCCGCGCGATCTGCGAGAGGTGTTCTGGAACGATCCCCGTCGCCGTTCGCTGCGCCAGGCGCACACCGCGACCATCCCCGCGCTCTCGTCGGGTCCATGGTCGTCGTCGCACATGCCGCTCGTGCGCAGCGGCAACATGCTCACGGAGCAACAGCCAGCCATGCCGACGATCGCCTCCGCGCGGACGAGTCGCTCCGGTATCTCCAGCATGGGCGCGCCGCTGCCCTCCGACGATCGCCTCGCGCGCATCTTCGAGATCACGCGTGACCTCGCGCGCGAGCACGACCTCGATCGCCTGCTCCAGCGCGTCACGGATCATGCGGTCGGACTGCTCGGCGCCGAGCGCGGGCTCATCGTGCTCGTCAACGACGAAGGCAGCGTGGTCGCCCACACCGCGCGCGACAGCAAGGGCGAGGAGGCCGCGCAGAACTTCTCGCGCAGCGTCGCCGAGCGCGTGATCAAGGAGGGTGAGCCCGTCATTGCGACGAGCGCGCGCGACGACGAGCGCCTGGCGCAAGCAGTCAGCGTGCACCAGCTCATGATCCAATCGATCGCGTGCGTGCCGATCCGCGGCGCTCCGCCGGCGGGCAAGACCATCGGCGCGCTCTACGTCGAGACGCGTCTACGTCCCGGCGTGCGCTTCCGCGAGGAGCTACCGACGCTCGCCGCGTTCGCCGATCAAGCGGCCATCGCCATCGAGGGCGCCCGGCTCATCGACGAGAACCGACGCCGCGCCGACGAGCTCGAGATCGCCAACGGCGAGCTCACCGAGGCGAAGGACAAGCTCGCCGAGCTCCTGGGGCGGCGCACCGAGCAGCTCCATTCCGCGCGTCGCGATCTCAAGCAAGCGCGCTCCGAGCTGCGCTCGCACTTCGGCTATGCGGGGCTCGTCGGCACGAGCGCCGCGATGCGGAAGCTCTATGCGCTCATCGAGCGTGTTCGCGATACCGACGTACCGATCCTCGTCACCGGTGAGAGCGGCACCGGCAAGGAGATGGTCGCGCGCGCCGTGCATATCGCCGGCCCACGTGCGAAGCAGCCGTTCCTCGGCGTGAACTGCGGCGCCATCCCGGCGAACCTCCTCGAGAGTGAGCTCTTCGGACACGTGCGCGGTGCGTTCACGGGCGCCGAGCGCGATCGCAAGGGCCTCTTCCGCGAGGCGGAGAACGGCAGCATCCTCCTCGACGAGATCGGAGAGATGCCGCAGAAGATGCAGGCGGGTCTCCTCCGCGTGCTGCAGGAGAAGACGGTGCGTCCGGTCGGCGGAGCAAAGGAGGAGCCGTGCAGCGCGCGCGTCATCGCGGCGACGAACCGCGAGCTCTCCGCGATGGTGGCGGAGGGCACGTTCCGCGAGGACCTCTACTACCGACTGCACGTGATCGAGCTGAAGATCCCCGCGCTGCGCGAGCGCGCGGAGGACATCCCGGCGCTCATCGATCACTTCCTCACGCTGTTCTCGGCGCGTCACAAGCGCGATCGCAAGACCATCGAGCGCACCGCAGTGCGGAGGCTCCAGGCGTTCGACTGGCCGGGCAACGTGCGCCAGCTCGAGCACGTTCTCCTCAACGCGTGGCTGCTCTCCGAGGAGAACGAGATCACCATCGACGATCTCGATCTACCGACCGCGAGCGTCCGCGCCGGCACGGCGACGACGGCGGGCCCGAGCTCCTCGACCACGGTGCCTGCCGGTCACGGCGAGACGCGCACGAGCGCATCGTCGACGAGCACCGTGCGCGCACGCACGCAGGAAGAATATCGCGACGCGGAGAAGGAAAAGATCCTCGCCGCGCTCACCCGCTGCAACTGGAACCGCGTGCAAGCGGCGAAGATGATCGGCGTCCCGCGCCGCACGTTCTACCGTCGCCTGAAGGAATACGGGATCGTCTGATTCACACGACCAGACTCAGCGCTTCCACAGCACGGCGAGCTCGAGCTCGATCGCGTCGAATGGCTCGGCCCGAACCGTCGCGTCAGCGGTAAACGTCGCCACGATCCGGAACGTCTCGCCATCGAGTCGCAGCACTTCGAGGTACTGCGCGATGGGGTCGACGAGCCAGACATGCGCGACGCGCTCGCGCGCATACAGCGGGAGCTTCTCGCCGCGGTCGAGGTTCTGCGTGGACGGCGAGAGCACTTCGCAGATCCAGTCGGGGGGAAGCGTCGTGAACGGCGACTCCGGCAGCTCCGGCATCCGTTCGCGTCGCCACCCCGCAAGGTCGGGGACGACAACCTCGGCATCGAGGTGAATCTCCGGCTCGTCCAGGATGATCCATCCGCCGGGTCCGCCCTTTCCACGCTTGAAAGGCGGACCGAGCTCTTCGCCGAGCGCGCTCGCGGCCGCTGCGTGCGGAAGAGCCGGCCGGGGATTCGCGTGCAACACGCCGCCGACGATCTCACCGACGAGATGTGCTGGGAGCGCGAGGAGATCGTCGTAAGTAGCAGGAGGCTGCCGTACTCGGGCGATCATCCCGAGAAGCGTAGCCTCCGGTGCACCGAGCTGCCTAGCTCGAGCGACGACGGCGCGCCGTCATCAACGCCAGCGCGCCGAGCGCCAGCGCGAGGCCTGCGCTTCCACCCGACGTCGAGCCCGCCGGGGCGGTCGAGCAGCCCGAGGTCGTCGTGGTCACCCTGGCGGGCGTCGATGCGGGGGCGTCGCCCTCGGTCGTTGCCGGGTCGGCCGCTGCAGCAGCAGGCGCCGCCGAGACGGCCTTCGGTGCGCACACCTTCTTCGCGGTCTCGAACGGCGTGCAGACCTCGGTCGCGGCGCACGTGCTGCCGTCATCGCAGCGGCGTTCGCAGGTGCCGTTGACGCACGCGTCGGCGCTGCAATCGAGGTCGACCTTGCACTTCTCGCCGACGCCGAGGCCGGGAGCATCTCCCTCGGTGCGCGGCTGCGCGCCGGCCGCCGCGAAGGCCTTGGCCACGAGCGCGCTCTTCTGGCTGAGGTGCGTGTAGAAGTTGAAGACGTTCGAGCCGATGCACGACGCCGAAGGGTTGTTGGGATCGGGCGTGCCGCTGCCACCGCCGCCGCCGCGCGAGACGACGCCGACGACGGCGCCCTTCGAGGAGAGCGTCGGACCGCCGCTGTCGCCGGAGCAGATCGATTCACCGACGAGGAACTCGGAATCGCCGAGGCCGATCTGGCTCTGTGCATCGAGCACGAGCGGACCGACCGCCTGCACCTGGACGTTCGTGCGCTGCTGACGGCTGCCCGGGAGGTTGTTCGACTCGGTGAGGCCCCAGCCGACCGCGGTGAGGACCTCGCCCTCGCGCGTTCCGCCGGTCAACCGTAGCGTGGCGACGCGTCCCGGCACCGACGTGTCGAGGACGATGAACGAGACGTCGGCGTTGCAGATCGTCGACACGCTCTCGTGGATGATCTGCTTGCCGCGCGCGGCGGCCTTGCTCGGTTGGTCCGCGACCTGCACGGCGTCGACGCCCGTGTAGATGGAGAGGCTGCTCGCGACGAGATCGCCGCGAGCGGCGCCCTGCTGGAGTGCAGCGCCGCTCTTGGTGCAGAGCGCGCCTTCGTCGGTGTCGGAGACGCAGTGACGCGCCGTGAGCACGAGGTTCGGCGCGACGAGCGTGCCCGTGCACGTCCCCCTGATCTGACCACCGGGGTCATGGAGGACGATGAGGACGACAGCGTCTTGCTCGGTCGTCGACGTGGTGCCCGCGATGATCGGCGACGACGTGCGGGCGATCGAGGGATAGCCTCCTTCATCGGACGCGTTCGGAGCGCCCGACGAGCAACCGGCGGAAACGGCGAGCAGCGTCGCGACGGATGCCGCAGACACGAGCGCGCGCACGGCCTCACCCCGCGTCGTCTTCCTCTTCATAGTTGTATGCAAGCTCCCTGACCCACATTCTCCGCAAGCCTCACGCCATCGCTCGGGGTGCGCGCGACCTCGCCAACTGCCGTAGATCGCGACGGTCCGTCCCGACGGGACTGGATCGGCGTGAATCCACCGGGGCATCGAGGATCCGGCGCCGCAGTGCCGCGAGACGCCCGCGAGATGCGGGCTGGCGGAGAGCGCGTCGGGAGTATCCTTCGCCGCCATGCGCTCCTCCCTCCACTTCGTGCCCGCTCTTCTCTCCGTCTCGCTCGCGCTCGTCGCGGGCTGCAGTCGCGATACGCCGAAGACCGATCCCGGCGTCACGACGACCCCGAGCGCCGCGAGCGCCGCGAGCACCGCGAGCACCGCGAGCACCGCGAGCACCGCGAACGGCGAGGTCACCGTCGGCAAGCCGCCGCCCGACTTCACGGCGAAGGATCAGGACGGCAAGGACCTCACGCTCTCGACGCTCAAGGGCAAGCCGGTGGTCGTCTATTTCTATCCGAAGGACGAGACGCCGGGCTGCACCACCGAGGCGAAGAGCTTCCGCGATTCGTGGAAAGACCTCGCAAAAACAGGGGTAACGGTGATCGGCATCTCCGCCGACACAGCCGACTCGCACAAGTCGTTCGCGAAGCACCACGAGCTTCCGTTCCATCTCGTCAGTGACGAGAGCGGCACCATCGCGAAGACGTTCGGGGTCCCGAATCGCGGTGGCTTCCTCGGTCGTCAGACGTTCGTCATCGGCGCCGACGGCAACGTGAAGAAGATCTACCGTGACGTCGACGTCTCGAAGCACGTGGCCGAGGTGCTCGCGGATCTCCAGTCGTGAGCGGACCCGCGCCTGGCGCGGGTGACGCAAGGCGGCTGTCCGTCCTCGTCGACGGCGTCCCGCTGCCCGAGGCGGAGGCCATCGCGTTCTGGGATCGCTTCAGCACGTGGATGGAGGACCATCGCGGTGACCTCGCCGGCTTCGCCGCGCAGGAGGGCTATGCCAGCGTCCATCCGGGGGTCGACGGCGATCGCCCGGTCCTCCGCGCGAGCAAGACCGCCGGCCAGCGTCCCTACGCGCCGGTCGGTAAGGAAGGAGGGGATCGCGCAGGAAACGATCACCCCTCCGGAGGCGCCGGTGGATCGGCTGCTCGCCAGAACGGCGCCCGCAAGCCGGATCGGCAGGCCGGCAATCCTCGTGATTCCGCGGGGAAACGCCGCAAATAGGGTATGACACGCGCCTACAATGTACGGGCCTAGTGCTTGCTACAGCCCTCATCGACGTGGCGATACCCTGCACCCCCCCCAGCATCGACATCACCTACGCCGCCCATACGGCGTCCTGCACCTTCCTCCTCGATTCCGAAGGCATCTGCCGACGCATCGTCGTAGCCCCGAAAGGAAAGCGGAGCGCCGGGCGCACCGCCGCCCGCTGCGTGGGAGCGCAGTACGTCGCCTCCCTGGACGGTAGTGCCGCCGGAGGGCTCGTCGAGATGCCGCGCGTCGGTGCCGCCATGCTCTTCGCGCGCGTCGACGAGCGCGGACGCGTCTCGCTCGTGCGAACCGGCGTCGTCCTCAGCTTCGAGTCGAACGCCGGCGAGGATCCCTTCGCGGACTCCGGCACCGTCGAGACCTCGGCTCCCGAGCTCGAGACGCCGCGCATGGAGCGCGCCATTCCCAGCGCGGCATCGCGTGCGATCGACCACGACTACTACGACGACTCGAGCGAGAAGACCCAGCGCATCCAGGCGCTCCGTCCCGAGGACATCGCCGCCGCCCTGGGCGAGCGCGAGCGCGAGCGCGACGAGGACCAGGACCTCGGAAACGATCTCGCCACCGCCGAGTACCGGACCGTCATCGACGACTCGGCCCCGCGACCGACGCTGCCCTCCACGCAAGCACTGCCGGGTGTCCTCACGCTCCGGAATCCGCATCGCGACACCACCGTCGAGGACGACGACGCCTACGCCCGGCCCAAGGTGCCGACCCCGTCGACGCCCCCGCGCGGTGTGCTCCCCCGCCGGAGCGATCCCCGGATGCGCGCCGCCGCCGCGCGCGCGTATGCGCCGGGACCTGCCCCCGGCCCCGCGCCGCGAGCCTATTCTTCCGATATCCAGGTCAGCCGCCGCCGCCGCGGGACCTGAGCGCCCGCAGGCCTATCGCAACGCACCCCATTGTCAGGGGGCGCGGATGATGGTACCTCGCGCGGCGATGAAAGCACGTCATCACTGGCGTTTCCCGCCTTGTCGTGCACGCCACGAGGCCCCATGTCGCTGCTCGCAGTGAGCACTTCGAATCTGATAGACGCCGCTGCCGAGGGCGCGGTCACGGTCGATGCCGACCTCAGCTTGTTCGTCCAGCTCGGGTTCTTCGTCGTCCTCCTCTTCATCCTGAAGCCGACGCTCTTCGACCCGATGATGAAGCTCTTCGAGGAGCGCGAGAAGCGCATCGAAGGAACGCGGAACCAGGCGACGAAGACGGACATCAAGTCCGCGAAAGCCAAGGCGAAAGCCGATGCCATCGTGGCCAAGGGCCGCGAGGCCGGCGCCGCCGAGCGCGAGACGCTCCGTGCGGAAGGCATCAAGCGTGAGGTCGAGCTCATGACCCTCGTGCGTGCCGAGACCGCGCAGACGCTCGAGCGCGGACGCGCCGAGACCGGCAGCGAGGCGGACGCCGCGCGCAAGCAGCTCCGGCTCGATGCCCATGCCCTGGGCCGTGACATGGCCGCGCGCGTCCTGGGACGGGAGGTTGCGTCATGAGCCGCGCCTCCCATCCGACGAAGCGCGTCCTCGCCCGCAGTCGTCTCGTCCTCGCGGCGTTCGTCGTTGCGATCCTCGGGCTGACCACGGCGCTCGCGCTCGCGCAGGACCACGGCTCCGTCACCCCAGGATCGCGCCGCGCGCCGATCGGCCACGCGCCGAGCGTGCACGCGCCCGAAGGGAACGAGAGCGGTGAGCACGCCGAGAACGGCGAGCACGGCGAGCACGCCGAGCACGCCGGCGGGCATCATGGCCCCGAGCCGATCAACTGGACGGACATCTGGGACAAGAAGCGTCCCGCATTCCTCGCGCTCGCCATCAACTTCGGCGTGCTGCTCACGCTCTATTACATGCTCGGCAAGAAGCCGGTCGCCGAGGCGCTCAAGCAGCGTCGCGTCACCATCGGCAAGGAAATCGACGAGGCGCAGGCGCTCCTCGAAGAGGCCAAGGAGCGCGCGAAGAAGTACCAGGCCGAGCTGAACAGCGCCGAGACCGACGCTTCCACGGCACGCGCCGCCCTCATCTCGTCCGGCAAGGGCGAGGTCGATCACATGCTGCTCGAGGCCCAGGAGCGCGCCGATCGCATGAAGCGCGACGCCGATCGCCTCGTCGAGCAGGAGCGCAAGCAAGTGCATGTCGATCTCCTCCAGGAGACCGTCGATCTCGCCGTGCGCGAAGCGGCGCAGATCCTCGAGAAGTCGGTGACCGCCGACGACCACGCGAGGCTCGCGCAGGATCTCCTCGCGGAGCTCGCGCGCCGTCCCGCCGCCAGCAAGGGCCGTTCGGCCGGAGGTGCAACGTGATCCCCGGCGTCATCGCCAAGCGCTACGCCACCGCGCTCCTCGATCTGGGGAGCGAGGGCGGACAGCTCGACGCGCTCGTCGAGGAGATCGCCAGCGCAAGCGCCGCGTACGAGTCGAGCCACGAGCTCCAGAACGCGTTCGAGAACCCGCTCATCCCCGCCGCCGCCAAGAAGGCGATCCTGCACGACCTCGTCGAGGCCCTCCGGCTCGGCGTGACCGCGCGGAGCTTCCTCGGCCTGCTCGTCGATCGCCGTCGCATCAAGGCGCTGCCGCCGATCGCGACGCGTCTTCGCGAGATGGCGGACCTTCGACGCGGCATCACGCGCGCCGAGGTGCTCACCGCGATGCCGCTTCCCGAGGAGTACTTCGAGAAGCTCCAGCGCGAGCTCGAGCGCATCACCGGCCAGAAGGTCGCGCTCGATCGCAAGCTCGACCCCACGCTCATCTGCGGCGTGCTCATCCGCGTCGGCGACACCATCTACGACGGCTCGCTCATCGCGCGCCTCAAGCAACTGAAGGAGACGATGCAGCCGTCCAACTGAGGAGGCTCGTATCGTCGACTTCGTAGCTCGCAAACACTCCGTTCTCGCATTCGCATCAGGTCAGGTAAGGAAACGCCATGCAGCTTCGCGCCGAAGAGATCTCCTCGATCATCAAGAAGCAGATCCAGAGCTACGAGAAGGCAGCTCTCACGACCGAGACCGGCACCGTCCTCAGCGTCGGCGACGGTATCGCGCGCATCTACGGCCTCGAAGGCGCGATGGCCGGCGAGCTCATCGAGTTCCC
>JAXDMI010000440.1:0-4134 GCA_034666145.1 Myxococcales bacterium
GGCATGAACCCGATGGTCACGCCGAAGAACGGCGGCCTCGCCGTCGCCCTCGAGCTCCTCGGCGGCTTCTTCTTCCAGACGTTCGGCATCGGCCACCTCTACGCCGGCAACGTCGGCATGGGGCTCGGCATGATGTTCGGCTACTGGGCGCTCACCGCGATCAACTTCGTCCTGTGCTTCGCGTTCATCGGCTTCATCACGTGGCCGGTCACGTGGGTCGTGTTCATGATCATCTCGTCGATCACCGCAAACAACGCGGCGAGGGCGTTCAACGCGAAGACGTGCGGCCAGCCTTCCTTCTGATTCCCGACCCTAAATCACCGAGCACTCGTTGGTCAGGTCGGCCACTCGATCGCGACGATCGTGAGCTCCTCGGTCCCGCGCGGGAGATCGAGCTCCACGGTGTCGCCGGGCATTGCGCCGAGCAGCGCTTGCGCGAGCGGCGACGCCGCGCTGATGCCGCTCGGCACCAGACCCACTTCATCCGGGGTCACGATCACGACGGTGCGCTCCACGTCGCTCTTGTCGGACTGCACCGTGACCCGCGCCCCCAGCGCCACGTGATCGGCGCCTGCCGGATCGACCACCTCTGCGCTGCCGAGCAGATCGCGCAACCGAGTGACCGCGAGCGTCGAGTCCACGGACGGGCTCGATGCATCCTTGCGCTCGAGCTCGCTCAGACGATCGCGGACGATGCGCGCGCCATAGGCAGTCAGACGGCTCTCCGAGAGCCGCGCCGTCGGCACCGGCGCATCGAAGCTCGCGTCTGCATCCTCACGGGTGAAGGCTTTGCTCACCGCTACAAGGTGACCACGATCGCGGCGGCGTCGAGGGCCGCCAGGATCGGTGAGCCCGAGCGCAGGAAAACCCGGCGTTCCTGGTAGAGTGCGCGCGTGGTCGGCTTCGCGCACTCGAGCCGCGTCAAGCTGACGCCTCGCTCCGCCCCGCATTTCCAGGGCGAGACGCTCTTCGATCGCATCGGACGCACCGTCTGTGAGGCGGACTGCCTGCCGCGCAAGGAGCTCTACGAGTCGTGGGAGCTCGCCCGCCGCGCCCGGCGGCGCTTCCGCGGCGGCCGCATCGTCGACCTCGCCTGCGGGCACGGGCTCCTCGCGCATCTCATGCTGCTGCTCGACGACACGTCGGAGACCGCGCTCGCCGTCGACACGAAGCTTCCGCCGAGCGCCGCCAAGATCGCCGAGGCTATGGTACGCGAATGGCCGCGCCTCGCTGGCCGCGTCACGCTCGAGACACGCGCCATCGCCGACGTCCCCATCCACGCCGGTGACCTCGTCGTGTCATCGCATGCGTGCGGCGCGCTCACGGACGACATCCTCACGCGCGCCATCGCGGCGCGAGCACGCGTCGTCGTCCTTCCCTGCTGTCACGAGAAGGCCACGTGCGATGCGGGCGGCGTCGACGGCTGGGTCGACGCTCCGCTCGCCATCGACATGACGCGCGCCGCTCGCCTCCGCGCCAGCGGATATGCAGTCTACACGCATCGTATTCCGGAGGACATCACCCCCAAGAACCGCCTCCTCATGGGCGACGCGGGCGAGGCCACGCGCTCCGTGATGCCGGACGGGGTGCTCGCGCGATGACTCGCCGCTTCGTCATCGTCGGCCAGAAGGCCACCGCTTCGCCGAGCTTCTCGCTCATCGACATCGCGGGCACGAGCGGACGGCTCGACATCCTCCTCCGTTGCCTGCGCTCGGCGCTGCTCGTCTCGCACGGACTGCGGCGCGACACGATCGTCTACCTCGTGCTCCTCGGCGGCGAGCTCGCACCGCGCGTGCTCCGCGTCGACGGGCGCCACGTTCGCTTCATCCGCCCCGACGAACGCATGCTCGCCATCCTCGTGCAGAAGGCCCTCGCGCGGAGCGCCCCGGATGCGGAGCCGGGCGTCTTCGTCGAGATACGACCGGGCCTCGCCGTGGCGCGTGGCGGCGTGGACGCGGTGCTCGCCGATCTCGGCACCGCGCCGCTCGCGACCTACGTCCTCGAAGAAGATGCGCGCGATCTCCGTGACGGCCCGCTCGCCTCCGATGACGTCGTCGTCTTCGTCGGCGACCATCACGGCTTCGACGAGGCCACGCGCGCGCGACTCGAGGCGGTTGGCGCGATCGCCATCGGCGTCGGCCCCATCAGCGTGCACGCCGACGACGCGATCACCATCGTGTGCAACGAGATGGATCGCCGTCGCGCCGCCAAAGACGCGGCCAAGAGCACCGGGAGCGCGCCGTCGTGAGCGAGAGCAGCATCGAGCTCCTCTTCGTCGACGAGCACGTGGTCGTGGCCAACAAGCCCTCGGGCCTGCTCGTCCATCGCGGCTGGGACAACGACGACGACGTCGCGATGTTCCGTGTCCGCGACGCCCTCGGCGCGCACGTCCATCCCATCCACCGCCTCGATCGCGGGACCAGCGGCGCGCTGCTCTTCGCCCGCAGCCGCGAGATGGCCGCGGTCCTTTCCAGGTCGTTCGAGGAGCATCGCGTCGAGAAGACGTATCTCGCGCTCGTCCGCGGAGAGCCTCCGGCCGAGGGCGTGATCGACTACGCGATCCCCAAGGGCGAGCGCGGCGAGGGCGGACCACGCGTCGAAGCACGCACGCGATTCCGCCTCGTTTTACGGTCTCCCGTCGATCGCTGCTCGCTCGTCGTCGCCGTTCCGGAGACCGGTCGCCTGCATCAGATCCGCCGCCACCTCCGGCACGCCAACCACCCGCTCGTCGGCGACGTCACCTACGGATCGGGCGTCATCAACCGGCACTACCGTGCAGAATACAACCTTCATCGCCTCGCTCTCCATGCCAGCCGGCTCGTGTTCGAGCACCCCGTCACCGGCGCGCGCATCGTGATCGAGGCGCCGCTGCCCGAGGACCTCGTGAGCGCATTCGAGAAGCTCGGTCTCCCAAGCTCGGTCGAGCACTCCCTCGCGCCGCTCGCGTCGCCCCCCGGGGAGGCGTGCGCATGAGCCGCCGCAACAACGCCGCGAGCCGTTGCGTTCGCTGCCGCATGCACTCGAGCCTCTGCGTGTGCGCGCTCATCCCGGCGCTCGAGACGCGCACGCGGCTCGTCCTCGTCATCCATCGCGCCGAGGATCGGAAGCCCACCAACACGGGCCGTCTCGCCGTGGAGGCCATGCCCAACAGCGAGGTCATCGTGCGCGGCCGCGCCGGGCAGCCCGCGGATGATGCCATCGCGCTGAACCCGAGCACGCGACCGCTCTTCCTCTTTCCCCACGAGGATGCCGTGCCGCTCGAGTCGGTGGCCACCGTCGCCGGCGACGATCGTCCCGTCACGCTGATCGTGCCCGACGGCAACTGGCGACAAGCCTCGAAGGTCCGGAACCGTGTCCCCGGGATGCGCGACGTGCCGTGTATCTCGCTGCCGATCGGTGCACCTTCCATCTATCGATTGCGCTCCGAGGCGCATCCCTTCGGGCTCGCAACTGTCGAGGCCATCGGTCGCTGCCTGCGCGTCCTCGAAGGCGAAGCCGGGCCGGAGATCGAGCGCGCTCTCCTCCACGTCTTCCGCGCGATGGTGGAGCGCACGCTCTGGTCGCGCGGCGAATACGAGACGCACGCGGTCACCGGCGGCATCCCCGACGGCGCGCTTCGTCATGATCCGAGGAGCGGCGTCGGATGAAGCGCTCGCTTCCTCTCGACTTCGAGCCTCGCGAGGTGTGCCCGCGCTGCGAGCGCCCGGTGCGCGTCTGTTACTGCGAGCACCTCACGTCGATCGCCACGAAGACGCACGTCGTGCTGCTCCAGCATCCGCGCGAAGAGGACATGGCCATCGGCACCGCGCGCATGGCGAGCCTGTGCCTGCCGAACTCGGAGCTGCACGTGGGCGTCGACTTCCAGACGTCGCCGGCGCTGCGACGCGCGCTCTCCGATCCCGAGCGTCCCGCTGCGCTGCTCTACCCGAGCGACGGCGCCGTCGACGTGCTCACCGATCCGCCGAAGGGCCCGATCACGCTCGTCGTCGTCGACGGCACGTGGTGGCAAGCGCGGAAGCTGGTGCGCGTGAACCCGGACATCGCGAAGCTGCCGCGCTACGCGTTCCGCGCGCCGACGCCCAGCGAGTATCGCATCCGCAAGGAGCCCGACGTCGCCTACGTGTCGACCATCGA